>CAZDNN010000004.1:0-37773 GCA_964506385.1 uncultured Planctomycetota bacterium | reverse complement strand
CTCCGGCCGCGCGTTCTGGCCGAACCACTTGCGGAGGAGCCGCTCGCGGTCGGTGGGCGCCGGGCTGGGGTCCCAGTCGTCGGGGTCGGTGGTGTGCTCGACGCTCCAGCCCGGCCACTCGCGGAAGGCGTGGTACGACCAGTCCCAGCCCTGCTCCTCGAACAGGTCGATGACGTCGCGGAGGTAGCGATAGGCCGAGTTGTCGGGCGCCCAGCGGATGGCGCTGAACTCGCCGACGTAGATGGCGACGTTGAACTCCCGCTGGAAGTCGATGGCCGGCCGCATCGCCTCCCGCAGCCGCCCCTTGTCCCACATCTCACCAGCGATGATGCCCGGGTAGGCCACGCCGACCTTCGAGCCGTGGACGCCCTGGTGGGTGAACTGGTGGGGCTGGTACATGTGGAAGCTATAGATGACGCGGGGCAAGTCGAGCGGCACGAGGTCGTCGAATCCCGCGCAGCCGCCCCACGGCCCTGGCTCGAAGACGACGGGCTTGCCGGGGTCGATGGCGCGGATGCGGCGGGTGGCCTCGACCGCCAGCTCGGGCCAGGTGACGATGGCGCCGCGCGGCGGCTCGACCGGCTCGTTGATCAGGTCGTAGGCGTAGATGGCGTCGCGGCCCTTGTAGCGGCGGGCCAGGCGGTCCCAGATCGCCAGGAACTTGTCGCGGTACTTCGCCTCCGAGAACATGCGGCACACGCCGCCCTCGGCACGGCCGCCCGGCGGGCAATGGAGGTCGAGCAGCACGCGGATGCCGTGGCGCTCGCAGGCGTCGATGGCCTTGTCGGCGTCGGCGAGGGCGCCGTC
Organism: uncultured Planctomycetota bacterium; assembly: GCA_964506385.1. Classification (GTDB taxonomy): domain Bacteria; phylum Planctomycetota; class PUPC01; order DSUN01; family DSUN01; genus CAZDNN01. Next base: position 36,966 of record CAZDNN010000004.1, on the reverse strand, counting down.
GAGCCACTCGTCGTAGCGATCGAGGTCCTGCGCCCACGTCTCGGCCTTCTTCATCGGCGTCCAGTTGAGCTGCCAGCGGACCTGGTTGGCGCCCCATGCGGCGAGGTCGCGGATGTTCTTCTCGTCGAACCGCGGCCCGTGCATGACGCCGCGCAGCCGCGGCAGATCGTGCCCCTTGAACATCGTTTTCTGCCTCCGTCCGCCCCTGGCTTGGCGGCCGACGCGGAGCTCGATGTCGTCGAACCACGCCTTGCCGCTCGTCGCCTCGAGGCCGAGCACCAGCGTCGCCTTCCGCACGGCCCCCGGGATCCGCATCGTGCGGCTCACCCGCATCCAGTCGAACGTGCCGATGCCGAGCGGGAGCTGCGGATGTTGCCTCCCGTGCTCGGTCTCGAGCACGAGCATCACCTTGATACCGTTCCACGGCTTCGGCGGCTTCGCCACGCCTTCGGCGCGGACGGCGGCGCTCAGGGTCACCAGCTTCCCTGCGATCTGCTCTGCCGGCAGCTCGATCCGCCGCGAGGCGTGGCCCCCCGGCTCGACCTGCTCGACGAGCAGCGACGTCGTCCTGCGATAGCCCGGCTCGAGGCGTCCCGCGTCGCCGCTCCAGGCGTCGAGCGCGTGGCGCCCCTCGAAGTCGGCGCGGAACAGGGCGTCACTCCCCGCGCAGCCCGTCAGCGCGAGCAGGGGAGCCAACAGCAGGACACACAGGCTACTTCGCGTCGCCAAGGCAGAGCACCTTTCCAGCCAGGGTCGAGAGCCAGAGACGTCCGCCCGCGGCGGCCAGGCCGTCGAAGACGGGCGGCGAATCGAGCTTCAGCTCGGACAGCTTCTGCCCGTCCTTCGCCGAGACGGCCCAGAGCATAGCGCCGGCGCGGCCCTGGAAGGCGGCCAGCTCGTCGCCCTCCTCGAGCGCGTCGGGCGGGCCGGCGATGAAGAGCGTGCCGCCGGCGAGCACCATGGCGCGGACGCGCACGGGGACCCGATGCGCCCACTTCGGCGGCTTCACCCGCGTGAAGCCCGTGCCCTTGTCGCGGTCCACGGCGTTCATGGCCAGGGTGTGGCCGATGGCCTTGTTGACGTCGGGCAGCCACCTCAGGGGCTTCGCGCCTGTCCCATCGTAGAGGACGGGCTCGTTGTCGTTGTCGTCGGCGAACAGGATGTAGCCCTCGCCGGGGAAGAACATGGGGCTGTGGCGGTTGCGCCGGGTGTAGCACTTGACGGCGTAGGTGGCGTCGTCGCCGACGACGAGGAGCTGGCCCGTCTTGGGCGCCTGGTTGGCGATGTAGAAGCCGGGCCAGCGCTCGCAGTACGTCATGAAGGTGCGGTTCCAGTAGGCCCCGTTGAGCAGCCCTGCGGTCGAGAAGACGTGGCGGCCGACCTTGCGATCGCCCATTTTCGTGATGCGCGGCGCCTCGATCTGCTCGAGGGATCTGTCGAGCTGGACCTGCTGCATGTAGAGGCGCTCGCCGTCGGTGCCGAGCACGTCGGCGAAGGTCCCCTCCATGTCGAAGGGCCGCCCGGGGTCCTCCTTGACGTCGGGGTAGGGGCCCTCGATCCTGCCCTGGTGGACGACCCTGCCCGTCGCGGGGTCGAGGCCGTAGACGCGGATGCCGCCGTCGAGGTAAGACGAGCGCCCCGCCGACACGTAGGCCAAGCCGCCGAGGACGAGCACGGTGCCGGGCACGGGCCAGGCGGATTCAAGCTGGCCGAAGGCCACGACCCGCCGCTCCGTCGGCGCCGCGCGGAAGCGCCAGGCCAGCGCCCCGTCGCTCGCCCGCACCGCGTAAACGAAGCCATCGTGACTGCCGAAGAGAGCCAGGCCCCGGTGGAGGGTCGGCGATGAATCGACCCGGCCGCCGGCCGTGAAGCTCCAGACGGGCTTGCCGTCCGCCGCGTTCAGGCACACCACGCGGTGAGCGTCCGCCTGCGCGACGTAGAGCCTGTCGCCCACGACCACGGGCTGGCTGAGCCGCCCGCCCAGCTCCGCTTGCCACAGGCGCTCGACCTTCGCCGGCACCGCGGCCTTCGTTGAGCCGCTGTGCCTCACGTCATGTCGGTGCATCGGCCAGTCATCGGGATTGCCGATTGCCGATTGCCGATTGCCGATTTGCCCAAAGGCCGGGCCGCGCTGGAGGCGCTCGCCGGCCGGCCCATCGCTGACCCCTGCCGCGAGCGCATTGAAGCCGTTGAGCTTGACGCCGGGATAGCAGAAGCACTGGTGGGAGGGGACGTAGAGCAGCCCGTTGGCGGGCAGGACGCCGTACTTGCAGGGAGCGCGGAGCCAGTCGTGGCGCATGTGGCCGCTGCCTTGGAGGTCGAGGAACTCGACGCCGCGCTTGGGCCACAGGAGATAGCGCTCGGTCGCCTTGCTGCGGTAGCAGCGGAAGTGGTGGCCCTGGGTGATCACCTTCTGGAGCTCGAGCGTGCGCCGGACCTTGCCTGTCTTGAGGTCGCGGCCCTGCTTGCTCGAGCCTGCCCACACGAGGCCGCCGGCGACGAACAGGTCGGGCGGGTTCGCCACGCCCGGCCCGCCGCTGCCCGGCGCGTTCCAGAGCTCCTTGCCATCCTTGGCCGAGAGGGCGAAGAGCCGCCCGAGCGCCAGGACGAGCACCACGTCGTCGCGCGCCACGAGGGTGCCGCCGCCGCCACGGCGCCTCTTCTTTCCCTTGGCCTCAGGCTTCGCGGTCGGCCGCTGGAGCTTCGTGCTCCACGCCTTCTCCCCCGTGCTCAGCTTCAGAGCGGCGATCTCGCTGCCGCTCTGGTAGACGACGTGCCCCCCGCCGATGGCCACGCAGAGCGGCACGATGCGGCCCACGGGCTTCTCCCACCGCACCTGGCCCGTAATGGCGTCGAGCGCCACGAGCGCGCAGGGCGCCGCCTGCCCGCCGCGCCGCGTCGCCGCGTCCGCGCCTCGGTTGGGCACATAGGCGACTGCGGTGCCTCCGCTGACGAGGATCTCGTCGGTGCCCTCTGTGCCCTCGCAGGTTTCGAGCACCTCGCCCGTCGCGGCATCGAGGATGGAGAGCGGGGCGCGGAAGCCGAGGGTGACGAACACCCGGTCGCCGTCGGCGACGAGCCGCCGCGGGATGCTGGCGGGCGAGCGGGTGCGCTGGCCGCGGAGGCCCGTCCAGTCCTTGCCCGCCAGAGCATCCTTCTTCCACTGCGGCCAGCCCCAGTCGGGCAGCGGCCGCCGCCATAGCTCGATGCCGTTGAAGGCGTCGCGTGCCACGACGGCCCACCGCTCCGGCAGCCGCTCGTCGGTGATGCCGGTCAGCCCCTCGTCGAGGATGTAGAAGAGACGGCCCCGGGCCGAGACCACGGCGGCCACCGTCGTGTCGATCTCGTGGCTGCGGGCGTAGAGCGGCTCGCACACCCATCGCATGTGCTTCGGCGGGCCGACCTCGCTGTCGCGCGCCACGGCGTTGCCCGTCGCGTCGTGGAGGTAGTGGCCCCACTCGTCGATGCTCTTCGGCCACGGCTTCCCAGTCACCTTCCATTCGCCGCCGCTCTTCACGTAGGCCACACCGTCGGGGACGAGGACGCGCAGGACCTCTGCCATCGGGACCTTGCCGAGGTCCTCGGCAACGAGCAGGTTGACAAGGTTGTCCGCATAGGGCAGCCGGGCGCTGTTCCACTGCTCTACCGACACCTTGCCAGTGAGCCCTGTCTTCTCGATATGGGCGCGGGCCTTCGCCACGTTCGCCGCATTGGCATCCAGCCCGTGCACGAGGTAGCCATCATTCGCGTGGAGCGCGGCCGTGACCACGCCGTCGCCGCAGCCGAGATGGACCACGAGGCCGCCCCTAATGCCCGAGGCGCCGAGGATTACCCTGGCCAGGTCCGCTGCGGGCGCCCCTGCATGGAGCCGAAGGGGCAGGCACAGAACGACAGCAGCCAGGCAGGCAGCTCCCAACGCCTTACTCGTCGTGCGCACGTGCGTCTCCTCTCAGCGAGATGATGCGAGGCTGGCGATCTCGTCGTCGGCAAAAGGTCCGCATCGCCTCTCTCCGTCCTGGAGAGCAGGATACGCGCCGGGGTCCGATGGATCAAGCAGCGCCGCGTCTGAGAGTACGCCCTCGACCCGTGGGGCTTGCACCCGCGGCAGCCTCGATCCCCCTGGCGAGAGTCCCGGGCAGAGCGATGCAGCATCGCGCCAGCGCAGAGCTACTGGCGGATCAGCGCCAGGTCCGCTAATGGGCCCGGATCACGGAACCAGAGCATCCCGCCGAACATCGGGCGTCCGGACCGTATCCCGGGCCTGCGGGGCTGCTTCGTCGCGGGGGGTCTCAGGGCTGCTGGTAGATGAGGCGGATGCTGCGGAAGGCGGCGCTTGCCCCCTGCCGCCCCGCCGCGCCGACCAGGAACTGCGCCTGGCGGGTTCCCGTCAGCACAGGCTCGGCGTCCACGTGCCGCCGCAGAATGCAGCGGCGGAGGTCGAGGAGGCGCTTGCCCGCATCGGCCGTGTCGGGCTGCACGTAGACGTCGCCGTGGCCGGCGACGCGCAGCTTGAGCACCCAGTGCGGATCGGGGTCGGAGACGTCAAGGATGAGAGCGGGCCGGCGGTCGAAGTCGATCGCCACGGGCGGGCCGACGACCCATCCCCACGCGCTGCGTGCCGTCACCACCGCGCGGCCATCCCGAACGGCCGCGGCGGCGGAGGCCCCGCGCCGCGCCGACCAGCTCGCGATGGCTTGGGCGTCGAAGGCGATAGCGGCCTTGCCATTGTCGAAGTGCAGGACCACCAACTCGCGATCGACGATGCCGCCTGCACGCACCGTCGCTCGGAGCACGTGCCGGCCGTCGGGTTGCTGCGCCGTGTCGATGGCCAGGCCCTGCGGCGGCGGCTCCCCGTCGTAGATCGCCTTGCCGTCCAGGTCCACCCTGACGCGGGAGACCGACAGCCGAGCCGGCACGCTGACACCCAGCGCGATGGGCACCCGCCCGCTCAGCCACGCCCCACGGCTGGGAGCGCGGATCTGCACCGTGGGGTGGCCCACGTCCACCACCACCCCGTTGACAAGGGTGCGGCGGCCCTCGTGCGTCAGCGTCCCGCCCGCGGGACAGACCACGACCACCACGGCCGAATCGGGCGCGATCGTGACCGACGCCCGCCCCGTGACGCCCCGCGCCACGAAGCGCCCGGCGACCGTCTCGTAGAGGTCCCGCGCCTCGGCGCCGACGTCCACGGCCACCGTTTTCGGCTCCTCGTGCGGGTTGTAGTAGAGGAAGGTCGGGTAGGCGGCGGCGTGGAACCAGTCGGTCCTCAGGAGGTCGATCTGGAGGATCTGCTCGACATCGGTGGCCCGCACGATGCCGCCGAGATAGCCGACGTGGGAGGCGCCATAGAGCGCGAGGTCGGTGGCGGTGCCCCGCGGCGGCCCGGCGGCCGCGTCTCCCATGGCGTAGGGGCTCTTGCCGATCTCATAGAGGATGTAGAGGGCATCAACGCAGAGCGTGTCGGGCCGTCGCTGGCCGGCTGTCCGGTCTGTGTCCTCGGCCTTCACGTAGACGGTGCCGCGGACACCGGGCGGCAGGCCGCAGCCGTACTTCTGCCGCTGGCTTGGCCCTTTGTCGGGTGGCCTGACCACAAACAGCGGGGAGTACGGCCCGTCGGGGCTGGTGGCGTAGGAGAAGCGGAAGCCGCGGTCGGCGTCGCCGCCGTCCTCGCAACGGGCCTCGACGCTCAGCCACGCCGAGAGGGTCTCGGGCAGGGGGATCGTCCAGACGTGCTCGAGGCGGTCGCAGTCGCCGACGGGTGCCTCGCGGAGCACCTGCTCGCGCCACTTGGGACGCTCGCCGATGACGTGGGTCGCCGTGTAGTCCTCCGCGATCCGCTGGCCGAAGGCGGTCCTCAGGTCGGCGCTGGCCACGGCCGGGCGGCGCCCGAGCCGGCGGCAGCCCTCGTAGGAGATGCAGGAGTCCCTGTCGTGCCGGCGAGCCCAGTCCGCGGAGCTCTGGTGCTCGGTATCGTGGGCGTTGGCGTAGAAGAGCCGGACGGCGCTGGCGCCATGGAGCAGGTACCTGCCGATGGCCCGCGCCCAGCGATCGTCGTAGCGCGGGAGCGGAGCGAGGGTGCTGAGCTGGTCGAACGTGTTCATCGCGAAGGCGTAGCCGCCGGGGATGCTGCCAGTCAGGCCGCTCGCGTCCACCCCGCCCCAGGCCTCCGCGATGACGCCCCAGCCCGGCCGCGATGCGCTCGGCCCGAAGCACCAGGCGAGCAGACGCCGCACGTCGTAGTCCCGGCCCAGCTCCGCGTTCATCCTGGCCGCGAGCACCGCGCCGTAGGGCAGCAGCACCTCGTAGAAGGGGTTGGCCTCGCGCCGCTCGAGGAACCGCATGCAGCGGTCCGCGGCATCCAGGTACTTCAGGTCGCCGGTGCGGACGTGGGCCATGTACTCGAGCCACCCGTAGGCGGCCGCGGCGTCGGGCTCCTTCCAGCGGCCGTTGTCCGTCGGCGCCATGCGGGCGTAGTCGAAGGCCAGGTGGTCGAAGTCGGGGATGCCCTCGCCGTCGCTCAGGGCGAGGATGGCCTCGCGCATGCGGTCGGCCGTTGTCGTCAGGTGGCGTTCCAGGTCGCCGGTCTTCGGGTAGAGCCAGAGGAGCTGCGCGGCGAGCAGGCTGGGGTAGGTCTCGTACCAGAAGGTTCCGCCGGTGCTGTGGCGGACGGTGTTCTGGTAGAGGCGGAGGCCGTTGTCGCGGTTGAAGTAGCGCTGGCACATGCGGACGAAGTCGTGTCCCCGCTGGTCGGTCTTGTCGATGCCGACGAGGGAGGCGCCGACGACGGCGGCGATGCAGTTGATCGCCTCGTGCTGGCTGCCGTGGGTCTGGTGGGGCGTGCCGACGTAGGAGGGCAGGCCGAAGCCTTGGATGGGGACGTTGTGCCTCGTGTCGTCCCACCAGATGAGCGGGAGGTGCTCGCCCTTGCGGCCGACGTCGAAGACGAAGGCGTCGTAGTCGCAGGCGACTTTCGCCCAGTCACGCAGGATGTAGGGGCGCGGGTGCCTCGGCATCTGCTCGACGCGCTCGAGCGGGAGCTGCCCCGCACGCGCCGCGCTACCCGCCACGCAGGCGAGCAACGCCCACAGCATCATCCGCCGCCTGACTGCCCCGATCATCACTGGCCTCCACTGGGGTCAGATCGCACCCACGATGCTCATCCCATCCTAGCAGAATCCCACGCATGAGGCGACGGGCCAGAACGGAGGAGGGGGTGTGGGGCCCGAGGTTTGACAACGGGGCATGCCCCCACTAGACTCGACGCGGACAAGGGGGCGGCGACCGATTCACTCAGGGGATGCGAGCTGACACGATGACGTGGCCTTGCCTTGCGATCCTGTTGACGGCAGGCGTGCTGTACCTGGCCCACGCGCTCGGGCGGCTGGCGGGGGTGGTCCGGGGAAAGCCGCAGGGAACGGCCGGGCTGTGGGGCCTGCTGGCAGCGGCGCTGGCGCTGCACGGGGCATTCCTGATCGCCCGGTCGGTGCAGCTCGGCGGGCTGCCGGTGGCGACGCGGCTGGACTCGCTGGCGCTGTTCCTGTGGGTGACGGCGACGGTGTTCGTAGCGTGCCGCAGGCCGTACCGCCTGGAGGGGGTGGCGGCGGTCTTCTGGCCGCTGTTCGCGGTCGGGATGCTGGCCTCGTGGCTGCTGGCGGGCCGGGTGCCGTCGGCGCGGGCGTCGCTGAGCGGCTTCTGGCTCGTGCTGCACCTGGTGCCCGTGTACGTCGGCTACGCGGGATTCGCGGTGGCGGCGGGGGCCGGGCTGGGGTATCTGGTGCAGGAGACGCTGCTGCGTCGGAAGCAGGGGGGCGCGCTCTGGCGGAGGCTCCCGTCGCTGGAGACTCTGGAGCGTGTCGGGCGCGGGGCGCTGTCGCTGGGCTTCCCCGTGCTGACGCTGGGCCTGGTGGCGGGGATGGTATGGGCGATGCAGGGGTCGGCGCTGCTGGGCCGCGGGTGGTATGCGGATCCGAAGGTGGTCGGCGGGATGGTGGTGTGGCTCTTCTACGCGGCGGTGCTCCACGTACGGCTGCTGGCGCGGGTGCGGGGCCGCCGGGCGGCGGTCCTGACGGTGGCGGGATTCCTGCTGACGGCGGCGAGCTTCCTGGCGGCACACTGGTATGAGGAGCCCGAGACGGGCTCGTCGCGTCCTCCGGCCGTCGGGCGAGAGAGGTCGTCATGAGGGTCTGTGTCGTCGGCCTCAACCACCGTGACGCGCCCGTCGCGGTGCGGGAGGCGCTGGCGTTCTCCCGCAGCGACCTGCCGCGGGCACTGGCGGCGCTGCGCCAGGTGGAGGGGGTCGAGGAGGCGGCCATCCTCTCCACGTGCAACCGCGTGGAGGTCTATGTGGTGACCCCCGTCGCCAGCGCGGAGGATCTGGTCAAGCAGTTCCTCGCCGACTTCCACGGGGCCTGGCCGGAGACGTTCGAGCCGTTCCTCTACCGCCACGAGGGCGCAGAGGCGGCGGCCCATCTGTTCCGCGTGGCGAGCGGGCTGGACAGCATGGTGGTCGGTGAGGCGCAGGTCACGGCCCAGGTCAAGGAGGCCTACGAGCTGGCGGCGGCGGCGCTCGCCACGGGGCGGGTGCTCAACCGGCTGTTCCAGCACGCGCTGGCGGTGGCGAAGCGGGTGCGGACGACGACGGAGATCGGCGAGGGCCGCGCGTCGGTGGGGTCGGTGGCGGTGGAGCTGGCGGAGCGGATTTTCGAGTCGCTGGCAGGCCGCACCGTGCTGGTCGTCGGGGCTGGGGAAATGGGCGAGAGCGTCCTGCGGAGCCTGCGGGCCGCGGGGGCGGAGACGACACTGGTCGCCAACCGCACCTTCGCGCGGGCACAGGCCCTGGCCGCCGAGTACGGGGGGGCGGCGGTGCCGTGGGACGAGCTGGCCGCGGTGCTGGCGCGGGCGGACATCGTGATCTCCTCGACCGACGCGCCGCACCCCGTGATCCGCCAGGCGCACGCGATCGAGGCGGTGAGGCAGCGGCGGGGGCGCCCCGTCTTCCTCATCGACATCGCGGTGCCGCGCGATATCGAGCCGGAGGCGGGCGACGTGGCCGGCTGCTATCTCTACAACGTGGACGACCTCCAGGCAGTGGTGGCGGAAACGATGGCGCAGCGGCAGCAGGAGGTGGCGCGCTGCCTGGCCATCGTGGACGAGGAGGTCGGCGACTTCATGGCCTGGCTGCGCCAGCTCGCGGTGGCGCCGACGATCAGCGAGCTGTCGGCGGCCCTGCACGCGCTCAAGGACGAGGAGCTCGAAGCCCTCCTCCAGCGGCTGCCCGACCTGTCGGACGAGGAGCGCGCCGAGATCGAGCGCATGGCCAGCCGCCTGGTGAACAAGATCCTCCACCAGCCCATCACCACCCTCCGCGACGCCTCCTCACGCGAGCACCACGAGACCTTCCTCGACGCGGCGCTCCGCCTCTTCGGCCTCCGCCGCGACAAGCCCGAGCCGCCCCCCTCCAACCCACCGCTGCGCTAGCCGGCAGACGCGGGCCGAGCGTCGCTCGGGCGCTCGGGCGCGGGAGCCGGGCGGCCGAAGAGGAGTGCCTTGGCGCGCCCTGGAAGCCGCTTGGCGTCCTCGATGATCATGTAGAGGCTCGGCACGATGACGAGGGTGATGGACGTGGCGAAGAGGATGCCGTAGCCGAGCGAGATGGCCATGGGGACCATGAAGCGCGCCTGGCGGGAGGTCTCGAAGATCATGGGCGCGAGGCCGCCAAAGGTCGTCAGCGTGGTGAGCAGGATCGGGCGGAATCGGCGGACGCCCGCCTGGTGGATCGCGTCGAAGGCGCCTGTCCCGCTCCCGCGCCGGCGGTTGGCGTAGTCGATGAGGATGAGCGAGTCGTTGACGACGACGCCGGAAAGGGCGACGACGCCCATCATGCTCATCAGGCTGAGGTTGTAGCCCATGAGGAGGTGGCCGGTGACGGCGCCGACGATGCCGAACGGGATGGCCATCATCACGACCAGCGGCTGGGCGTAGCTGCGGAACGGGACGGCCAGCAGCACGTAGATCGCGAGGACGGCCAGGATGAACGTGCCCCAGAGGCTCTGGACGCTCTCTTTCATGTCGGCCTGCCGGCCCTCGTAGCCGTAGGCCAGCCCCGGATAGTCGCGGGCGAGCTGCGGCAGCACCTCGCGGTTGAGGGTAGCCATGACCTTGCTCGTGTCGCCGATGGGCACGACGTCGGCCGTCACCATCACCGTCCTGCGGCCCTCGCGGCGGGTGATCGTGGTGTACGCCCGGCCGCGCTCGACGCGGGCCACCTGGCGCAGCGGCACGTCGCGGCCGGCCGGGGTGCGGACCATGAGCTCCTCGATGTCGGCCTCGCTGATCCGCTGGCACTCGGGCAGCCGCACCCGCACCTTGATCTCGTTGCGGCCCCGCTGCTGGCGCAGGGCCTCGGCGCCGTAGAAGGCGTTGCGCATCTGCCGTGCCACGCCGGCCACCGTCAGCCCCAGGCTGTGGCCCTCGGGCCTCAGGGTGAAGTTGAGCTGCTGCTTGCCCGGCGTGTAGCCGTCGTCAATGTCCTTGACGTTGGGGAACCCTTCGAGGATCTCGGCAAGCCGCGCGCCAGCCTTGTCGAGCACGCCGATGTCGCGGTGGCTCAGCTCGACCGTGAGCGATGCCCCGGAGGCGGGTCCGCCGCGGTCGGACTGGTACTGCATCGCCTGGAGACCGGGGATCTGCCCGACCCTCTCCCGCCACAGCCGGGTGAACTCGGCGGTGCTGATGGGGCGCACCCCCGCATCGGTAAGGTAGGCGTACACCCGCACGGTGTTCTCGTTCACGATGGCGAATGTGCCCTCGAAAAGCTGCTCCCCCCCGTTGGCCGCGGCGACCTGCCTGGCGGCCTCCTCCAGCCTGTCCCGCACGGCTGTGCCCCGCTCGAGCGGCGAGCCCACCGGCAGTGTGGCCGACACGAAGGCGTAGTCTGCCTCCACCCGCGGCATCAGGATGATCCCGATCCGCCCGCTCGCCACGTAGCTCCCGACGAGCGCCAGCACCGCGAGACCCACCGCCACGGTGGCGTAGCGGAACCGGATGCAAAAGTCGAGAACCGGGCCATACACATGGTAGATGCCACGCGCCACCAGGCGGCTGAACGCTTGCTGCCAGCGGTGGATGAGGCGGCCCAGGGCGGTGCTCGCCTCGGCCTTCGTGTGCGCCAGGTGCGCCGGCAGGATGAAGAGCGCTTCGATCCACGAGATGGAGAAGACGGTGATCACCACCAGCGGGATCACCCGCCAGATCCTCCCCATCACCCCCGGCACCGCCATCAGCGGGATGAAGGCCACGATGTTGGTGAGGATGCTGTAGGACACCGGCACCGCGACGTCGCGGGCGCCCCGGATCGCGGCCTCCAGCAGGCCCATCCCCCGCTGGCGGTACTCATAGATGTTCTCCCCCGCCACGATCGCGTCGTCCACCACGATGCCCAGCGCCACGATGAACGCGAACATCGAGATCATGTTGATCGTGACGCCCATCCCAGACAGGAACAGGAAGGCGCCGAGGAACGACGTGGGGACGCCCATCATCACCCAGAAAGCCAGCTTGATCTCGAGGAAGAGCCCCAACACGAAGAAGACGAGCACGAGGCCGAAAAACGCGTTCCTGAGCAGCAGCGTGAGGCGCTGGCGGTAGATGTCGGACATGTCGCGCCGGATGCTGTAGTTGATGCCTGGCGGCAGGTCTGGCTCGATCTCGACCATCGCCTTGCGCACGGCGTCCGACACCCCGATCGGCGTCTGTTCCCCAACGCGGAACACCTGGACGCCCATCGCGCGGGCGCCGTTGTAGGTGCCCACCACATCGCTGTCCTCGAAGGTGTCCCGCACGGTCGCGATGTCGTCGAGGTACAGCACCGTGCCGTCCGAGGTCGTGACGATGGGGATGCGGGCGAACTCCCGCGCCCAGTCCCGCTGCTCGGTCATCCGCAGCAGCACCTCCCCGCCGCTAGTCTCGATCTTGCCGCCCGGAAGCTCCAGCGACGTCGCGCTGATCTTCCGCGCGATCCCAGCGAGGGTCAGTCCGTACGTCCGCAGGGCCTCCTGCGGCACCTCGACGTGCACCTCGTAGTCGCGGGCGCCCGCCAGCTCGACCTGCGTGATGCCAGGGTCGAGCAGCAGGCGGTCCCGCACCATCTCGACGACCTCCCGCAGCGCCCACTCCCCCACATCGCCGTAGATCTCCACAGTGAGCACCTGCCGCCGGTGAGTCACGAGGGTGACCTGCGGCTCCTCGGCATCCTCGGGAAACGTGGTGACGCGGTCGATCTCCTGCTTGATGTCGTTGTAGACCTTCTGTCGGTCGGCGTCATCGAACATCTCGGCGTTCACCGTGCCCACGCCCTCCCTCGCCGTGGCGCTGACCTCCTTGACGCCGTCGATCCCGCGGACCGCCTCCTCGATGACCAGGACGATCCCGCGCTCGACCTCCTCGGGGCTCGCGCCAGGGTACGGCACCGTGACGGAGACGATATCGAGCTCGAACTCGGGGAACACCTCCTGCTTGATCCGCGTCGCCATCAGTAACCCGCCGATGAGGAGCACCAGCATCAGCAGGTTGGGGGTCACCCGGTTCCTCGTCATCCAGGCCATCGGGCCGCGCTTGGCCGCTGCGGTGTCATCCTGGCTGCTCATTGCCCATGGGCCTCCACATTGCTGCCCCCGCGCGGCGCCGCCCCTTGGCGCCCCGCTTCCCGCCCAGGGGGCGCCGATGGCGCGTCGTCCGGGGTGCGCAGCGGCATGCCGGCCACGGGGGCCGGCAGGTCACTAGTCACCAGCAGGTCCCCCGGCTTCAGGCCAGCCGACACCATCACGTACTCCCGGTTGCGGAAGATGGTCTCGATCGGCCGGATCTCGAGTTCGCCCGCGTCGTTCATGACCCAGGCGCGATCTCCGTCGCGCACGAGGGCACGCTCCAGGGCCACCACACCCTCGAGCTCGCTGCCATCCATCTCCACCCGCACGTAGCTGTCAATGAGCAGCGGCGGCGTCCGCCCGCTGGGGCCACGGCCCCCGAATGGGTCGGGCACCGACACGAGGAGGCGCGCCATGCGCCCCTCGGATTCGAGCGCGCTCGCCATCCGCACCACCCGGCCCTCGCGGAACACGCCCTGCCCCCAAGCGGCCTCGTCGTAGATCCGCACCGGCGAGCCCTCCTCGCCCTGCGCGCGCGGGATGCGAAGCCACTTCAGCCTGTCCACCGGCACGGAGACCTCGACCCAGTACTCGTCCGTCCCCACGAGCGTGGCGAGCTTGCTGGTCGGCGAGACCTGGGAGCCGAGGTCCACGAACTCCGAGCTCACGACAGCGTTGAAGGGGGCGCGGATCGTCGTCCGGGCGAGGTCCAGCTTCGCCTGCTTGAGGGCGGCCTCAGCCGCGGCCTTCGCCGCCTCGGCGGCCTTGACGCCGGCCTCGGCCGAGCGCTTCATCGCCTCGGCCGCCGCCTTGGATGCCTCGGCCGCCTTCTTCGCGGCGAGGGCCGCGCGCTTCGCCGCCTTCGCCGCCTCGCAGGCTGCCTCCGCCTGCTGGAGCTGCGGCACCCGCAGGACGAGATCGCGGTCGGCCTCGCTGAGCTCCTTGCCCAGCAGCTCGTACTCGCGGCGGGCCACCTCCTGCTGCCCCCGCTCGATCTTCAGGGCGGCGGCGGCCTGGATGACGTCGCTCTCCCGCTGGAGGATCTCGCCCTCGCGCTGCTCGATCAGGCTCGCGCAGTTCGCAATGTCGCTCTCGCGCTGCGCGACCAGGCTGCGCTGCTGCTCGAGCGCGGCGGTGAGCCGCGCCACCTCGCCCTGCCTCTCCTCGACTGCGATCTGATAGTCCGCGGGGTCGATCCGCGCGATGACCGCGCCCTTGGCGAATCGGCCGCCGGGGATGCACTCGGGGCTGATCTCGACGATCTCGCCGCTCACCCGCGGCAGCAGGGTGATGGTCTGCGCCGCGCGCACGGCTCCCATCGCCTCGATGGTTGCGCGTCTGTTCGAGAGCCTCACCTCGCGCACCGTCACCAGGGCGGCGCGGCGCTCCGGCTGGCGGCGAGAGGCCGTCGGCCCCGTCCTCAGCAGGTACACCGCCGCCGCCGTCCCACCCCCGAGCGCCACCGCCACGGCCAGCAGTTGCACCACCAGTGCCGCGAAGTTCCACAAGCCGCCGTGGCGCCTGGGCTCGGGTGGGTCGTCTGCGACGCGATCGTCGCCGCCGTCCACGATCTCCGCCTGGGGCAGATCGTCGGGGGAGGAAGGGCTCATGGCTCTACCCTTTCGTCAGCTTTGCGCGTTTGGGCGGGTCCGGGCCGCGCCAGCTCCCAGCCGCCGCCGAGTGCCCGGTAGAGGTCGATGCGGTAGCCGAGGAGCCGGCACTTCGCCGTGAGCTGGGTGCGCTGGAGCCTCTGGAGGCTCTGGACGGCGGTGAGCACCCGCAGGTAGTCATCGGCGCCCTTGACATAGCGGTTCTGAGTCTCCTGGGCCGCCTTGGCGGCGAGGTCGAGCTGGCGCTCGACGCTGGCCAGGTAGGCCTGCTGCTGGTGCTCCTTGGCGAGGGCGTCCTCGACCTCCTGAAACGCCTCGAGCGCGGCCTGGCCGTAGGCGTGGAGCGCCTGGGCGGCTGCGGCGCGCGTCCTGTCCACCTCGGCGGCGCGGCGGCCGCCGTCGAGGATCGGCGCCGTGAGATTCGCGGCGATGCTCGCCAGCCAGTTGTCGAACAGGCTCCGCACCCGGTCGCCCCACGCCTCGCTGCGGGCCGTCAGGCTCAGGGCCGGGAAGCGGTCGGCGACGGCCGCCGCCACCTCCTGGCTGGCCGAGGCGAGCCGCAGCTCGGCTGCGCGGAGGTCGGGCCGCCGCCGGATCAGCTCGGCCGGCACCCCCGTCGCCGGCTGCGGCGGCAGGTCGGGGAGGGTCGCGTTGTCCGCCGCCACGCCCGTGTCGGGCGACTCGCCCAGCAGGAGGGCCAACTGGTGCTCGAGCACCTGCCGCTGGAGCTCCGCCAGGTGCTTCTCGGCGTGGATCGACTCCACAAGCTGCTCCTGCTGGAGGATGTCCACCGCCGACACCCGGCCCCGCTGGGCGCTGCGGAAGCGGACGTTCATCACCTCGAGGTACTTCTCGTTCGTGCGGATCTGGTCGTCGAGCAGGTCGAGCTGGCCGAGCTGGTCGAGGAGCTGGTACCAGGTCGAGGCGACCTGGGCCGAGAGGAGCAGTGCCGTGGCATCGACGTCCTGGCGGCTGGCCTGAGCCGCGAGGGCGGCGGCGTCGCGGGTCGCGCGGACGCGGCCCCAGAGGTCCACCTCGTAGCCGGCCGTGAGCCCGAGCGAGAGCTCGGTGGCCGAGGCCGCGTCGCCGGGGTCGATCTTCCTGCGCGTGCGCGACGCCGAGGCGTCGCCGGTCAGGCTGGGCTGACGCGCCGCGCCGGCCTGGCGGGCGAGGGCCTCGGCCTGCGCCAGGCGGTCCCAGGCGGTCAGCAGGTCGAGGTTGCCGCCGAGGGCGCGGGCCATGAGCGCGTCGAGCCGCGGGTCGCCGAAGGCCGTCCACCACTGCGCGGGCGCCGCGACCATGCCCGGCGCCGAGAATGCCTTCGGCACGGGCGCCTGCGATTCGAGCACGGGCGGGGGCACCCTGCACGAGGCGGCGGAGAGGACCATCGCGATCGCACAGAGGGCGCCGAGCGCCGGCCGCCGGTGCCAGAAATGTCGCTCGTGGATGCAGTCGCGTGTCATCAGTCGTCTTCCAACAGGCTCTTGGGGTCGGCGGCCGGCTCCGCGAGAGGCCGTGCGATGCTCCCCTCCTCCAGCGCCTGGCGGGTGTCGCGCAGGCCGGCGAAGAAGAAGCGCATGATGTGGTCGTAGAGCACGCTACAGTCGTCGGGCTCGAGCAGGTCGTGGCCGAAGACCCTGCGGATGATGGGCCTGTGGGTGGTCAGGAATCCCATCGGCGCGATCAGGCTGAAGAGGGAGAGCTTGAGCAGCATCGCCGATGCGGGCACATCGAGGATCTCGGCGATCCGGCCGGCGAGCCAGATGCCCATGGGGCGGAAGACCTCGCGGACGATCGCCTCGTGGGCACCCGTCGGGTCGTGATGCTCGTGCTCGAGGAGCCGCCAGAAGTAGCTGGCCGGCCCGCGGCTCGACACGTCGTCGAGCCGGCCGCGCACGAAGACCCGGATCTGCTCCTCCGGCGACTCGTCGCCGGCTTGCTCCATCAGCCGGCTCCGCGCCTCCGTCGTCTGCTCGTAGGCGTATCGCCAGGCGGCCTCGTAGAGCTTCTCCTTGCTGCCGAAATAGTAGTTCACGGCAGCGATGTTCGCCCCGGCCTGCTCGCAGATCTCATGGACCGTCGTCTCGCGAAAGCCCCTCTCGGCGAACAGGCGTGTCGCGCTCTCGAGCACCCGCTGGCGCGTGTCGGTCTCCGTCGCGGCGGGGTCGCTCATGGCTCGTCCTCCGGCCAAATGCCCATTTCATATGGGCGATTCAAATACCCATTTCAAATCTGAGTATAGCCGACGGCCCGACGCCTGTCAAGGGTGTTTCCCCGCCTTTCTCCCTGCCTTGCCGTGCGAGGGGCGACTTTCTTCGCCGGTGACAATTCAGCGAGGTGTGGGCCCACCGCCGCGGCGCGATGCGGTGAGCCCGGGTGCTTGACTGCCGAGAACGGGACGCCTACAATACTGTGGGTACCGAGGGCCGTACCCGGACGACAGGGGGAGTCTGCTCAGGTGGTGCGTCATGGCGTGTAGCCTCGACTCCGGCAGTAGACGCGGCGTCGGGCGCGTGCTGCTCGGCCTCGCGGTCCTCGCCGTCGGGCTGCTCGGGTCCGGCGCGCCGGGCGGCGAGGCCAGGGTGCCGGCCCGTGTCGCGGGAGCCGCTGCGCCGGCCGCCGACACGGACGCCGAGGCCAAGGAGGCGGGCGACGCGGAGGAGGAAGAGGACGAGCGGTTCCTGCGGGGCGCGGATCTCCACACGGACTACGAGGCGGACTCGCTGCTGCGGCGCGCCCTCGAGCTGCTCGGCGGGCAGGAGCCGCAGTACCACAACGCGGCGCTCCTGCTCCAGCACCTGATCGACACGGCGGGCAACGCCCTCGCGACGGAAGACGGTTACGTCTATCACCCAGTCAGGGAGAAAGCCGAGCAGCTCCTGGCCCGGCTGCCCGAGGTGGGGCTGGACACTTATCGCGCCGAGGTGGACGGCGAGGTCCGCGCGCTGCTTGGCCCGCTGGCACGCAACCGGGACGCGGCGGCGCTGCGGGAGGTGGCGGACCGCTTCTTCGTGAGCTCGCGTGGGGATGACGCGGCGTTCCTGCTGGGGTGCCTGTATCTCGACCAGCACCAGTACCTGCGGGCGCGCCGCGCGTTCCTGCGGGTGCTGCGGGACCATCCCGACCCGTCCGTCCCGAAGGCGCAGGTGCTAGTTCGCCTGGCGCTGGCGTGCCATCGCTCGGGCGACGCCGAGGGCGCTCGCGCCGCGTGGGAACAGCTTCAGGATCAGGGGACCAACGGCCTGGCGCCAGGCGTCACGGCGGCTGTGCGCCGGGAGATTCTCGGGGCGTTGCCCGCCGTTCGGGCGCCGCGGCAGGAAGCGGCGCCCGGAGTGCGCCCGACCCGCGAGGGTCTCTTCGCCGACCTGCCGTCCGAGAGTCTCGAGCGGCCGCGGGGCCTGTGGCTGGTCCGCGCGCAGCACGAGTTCAACCTCTCGCCGCCCGCCTCGGTGGTGCGGGTGCACGTGGCGGGGCGGTTCGTGCAGGGGGGTGCGAAGACGAACGCGCTGGTGCGCAACCACCTCGCGGCCCGCTGGGAGCAGTGCGGCTGGTTCCCGGCCGGCGCCATGGTGTTCCACGAGGGTCGCGCCTTCTTCAAGTCCCACAGCGGCGTGGTGTGCCTGGACACTGCGGCGGGCAAGGTGGTGTGGGACACGACGGCTGATGCGCAGAAGCAGCAGCGGACGCAGCACATCTCGTTCTCGACGGGGGTCTTCCAGCAGAATGCGCCGACGCAGCCGTACGAGATCGCGCTGTTCGGCGACCGCGTCGGGAAGTCGCTGCGGATCGTGGGCGACACGCTCTATCACATTGACGAGCACTTCCAGGCGAACTGGGCGCGCCGCCTCGTCCGGCAGGTGGTGGTGATCAACGGCAAGCGGGTGGTCCGCGAGGCCAAGCAGATCCCGCAGGGCAATCGCCTCGTGGCGCTGGACCCGCAGACGGGCAAGCCGCGCTGGCAACGGGGCCGCACGCTGGACGAGAAGGACACGCTGCGGGCCGTCCGCTTCCTGGCGATGCCCGTTGCGTGCGGCGGGCGGCTGCTCGTGCCGGTCGAGATGCAGAGCGAGCTGTCGCTCGTCGCGCTGGACCCCGCGACGGGCAAGGAGGCCTGGCGCACGTTCCTGTGCGCCTACACGGCCTCGATGCGGGCGCCCTGGTATCCCGTCGGCGTCGCGCGCCGCGGCAGCGAGGTCTACGTCTCGACGGGCCAGGGGGTGGTGCTGGCGCTCGACGGCATCGACGGGTCGGTCCGCTGGGCCTCCCGCTACGAACGCCAGTTCCTGGAGACAACGACCCGCAACATCTTCTACGGCCGCGGGGCGCTCGGATGGCACGGCAACCGCGCATTCGCCGTGGGCCGCCGCGTCGTCGTCCTGCCGAGCGATGCCGAGCAGATCCTCGTCTTCGACGCCACTTCCGGCACGATCGAGCGGCAGATCCAGACCGTGGGGCTCCGCTACTGCCTGGGCATCGCGGGGGACAGCCTGTTCGTCGCGTCGGGCGACCGGGTGCGGCGGGTCGCCCTGGACACGGGGAAGGTGCTCTGGGAGCTCAAGCTGGGCGGGAGCCGGCGCAGCTACGGCCGCGGGTTCCTGGCGGACGGCGCGCTCTACGTGCCGAGCGGCCGCCATATCCTCAGGGTGTCGGCAGACACGGGCAGGGTCGACACCCGCCTGTTCGCCGACCTGCCGGACGGCGAGCTGGTGGGGAACGTCTTCTCGGACGGAAACGCGTTCCTGGTTTATGGCATGGGGCGGGTCTACGCCCTCAAGAGCGGCGCGTTGGAGAGGGTGGCGGTGGCCAGACGGCTGGCCGACCTCGAGAGGCAGCACGCCGCGGCCGACCCGCCGTCCGCTGAGCTTGGCGACAAGCTCGCCGCGGCGTATCTCGCCCGCGCGCGCCTCCACCTGGGCTACGGCCGCATGGAGCAGGCGGCGGCCGACTATCGCCTCGTGCTCAACAAGCTCGGGAAGAGCAAGAGCGCCGCGGTCGCACGCACCGCGCTCTTCCGCACACTGATGGACCTGGCAGCCGAGCAGCCCAAGGCGGCGCCGGAGCGTATCCGCGAGGCGCTCGCAGTCGCCGCCACCGACGCGCACAAGGCCGAGGCGCTCCGCGCCCTCGCCGCCGAGCACGAGCGCGCCGGCGCGATCGAGGAGGCGGCCCGCACCCTGCTGTCCATCGCCAGGCCCACCAAGGGCGCTCTGCTCGAGATGGACAGCAGCGGGGATGTGTGGCGAGCCAGGCCCGACGTCCTCGCCGCCGCGGGCATCCGCCGCCTGACGGCACGGCACGGCAAGCGGGTCACCGCCGTCCTCGCCGAGGCGAGCGCCGCCGCGCTGGAGGCCGCGCGGGCGAAGGGCAGCTTTGCAGCCCTCCAGACCGTCCTGCGCGCCTACCCCGCCACCCCCGCGGCCGTCGAGGCCGGCCTCCAGGCCGCCGCACTCGAGGAGAAGCGGGGCGCGATCGAGCGGGCGGAGCTCGTCCTGCGCGAGATGGCGGCGTCCGAGCATCGGCCCACCGCCGCCGCGGGCCTCGCCCGCCTCGCCGAGCTCCACGAGCGCCAGGGCTGGCTCCGCCAGGCCCACGCCGAGTGGTCCCGCCTGGCCGCCCGCTTCGCCGACGCCACTGTCCTCACCGCCGGCGGCCCGCAGGCTGCCGGCACGCTCGCACGGAAGCACCTGGCCGACGCGGCTCTTGCAGCAGCCGCCAAGGCGCCGTGGCGGGGCGCGCCCAAGCCGCCCTGGCGCCTCGTCTGGGACTACAAGTCCGAGGGCAAGATCCCCTACATCAGCGCCGTCTCCTACGCCAGCAGCCAGCACCCCCAGCAGGCCGACGCCTCGCAGTTCCTCGAAAAGCATATCTTCCTGCTCCGGCGGTACAAGGAGAGCAAGGTCGTCTGCAAGCGGCTGCGGGACGGCGCGACGGTCTACGAGCGGGACATCGGGGCGGGCCGGAACCAGTACCCCGTGTGCCCCGAGGCGAACCTCGTGGCGTGGTCGGGTTCGGGCGGGACCACGGTCTACGGCCTGGTGTCGGGCAAGGAGCTGTGGACGCACAAGACCGGCTCGGCCACCCATCGCCCGATCAACATCTACCGCTCGTCCTCGATGGGCCCCGCCGCCTCGTCCAAGTCTGTGCTTGTCCTGCGTCCCGACGGCAGCACGGTGCGGGTCATTGACCTGGCGACGGGCGGTGTGCAGTGGGAGCGCAGCTTCCGCGGCCGCGCCGTGGGCTGGGCGCAGGACGTCGGGCGCTACCTCATCCTCTCGGAGAGCAGGAGCCACGAGCTGTGGGTCTGCGACGCCTTCACCGGCGAGATGCTCACCACCATCGAGCTCAAGGGGCGCTACATCCGCACGCCCTACGCCACCGAGCACGGCCTCCTGTGCGAGACCTACGGCCAGGGCGGCCAGCGCACCCTGGCCCTCTACGAGCTGCCGTCGGGCAAGCCCCGCTGGCAACACGACGCCAAGCAGCCGCTGCGGGCCACCTACGTGCTCAGCGACGACATCGCGTGCCTCCACCTCATCAACGGCGACCTGCATATCGTCGAGCTGGCGACGGGCGCGGTCCGCTCGAAGATCGAGGGGGCGGAGCTCAAGGGGAACGTCTACCGCCCCGCCCTCGACGCGACGGGGCGCTACCTCTACCTCGGCGTCTACGGCGCCGACCGCAAGAGCCGCCTCGAGGTCATCGACCTCGAGACGGGCAAGAAGACCCGCTCCGTCGCCTACGCCACGGGCCGCTACGTCCACACGACGGCAATGAGCGCCTGGGCACGCGCCGGCGACCTGCTGCCCGTGATCGTGCGGGACCCGCCGAAGAAGGAGGGCAACCGCGTCCGCGCCAGCCAGCTCTCGCAAGTCAAGTTCATCGAGGCCAGCACCGGCAAGGTGCGCGAGGAGCTCAAGCTCCCGGTCGGCCGCGAGGACGGCAAGGTGGAGAAGCTCCGCTCGATCATCGTCCAGGACGGCGTCATCGTCCTCGTCGGCTACAACTGGATCATGGCCTTCGCCCACGACGACGGCACGCCATTGAAGAAGCCGGACACCCCCGGCTGAAGAGTGGCGAGTGGCGAGGTGCGAGTGGCGAGGAATGCTGGCCTCGCCCTTTGCCCGTCACTCGGACCTCGAACCTTGCCACCCGACGGCCGCCTGCCAAGGCGGAGGACGCCGTGGATGCCAGATGCCGGATGCTAGATGCCGGATGCCGGGTGCCGGATGCTGGCCAGAATCCAGTATCCAGTATCCAGCATCCAGTATGCTGAGGAAGAGGGCATGCGAACGACAACCTGCGCGGCAGTGTCGAGGTTCGAGGTTCGAGGGACCAGTGGCCCGGGCCGCCAGTCTTCTCTTCTCGGCCCCTCGCCCCTCGCCCCTCGCCCCTCGCCCCTCTTGAAGGCGGTGCTGGCGCTCCTCGCCGCGGCCGGCAGTCTGCGGGCCGCCGACATCCGGACGCGGCCCGAGCTGATCACCCCGGAGGCCGAGCAGGCCATCCAGAAGGGCCTGGCCTACCTCGCCCGCACGCAGTCCCGCGCCGGCTCGTGGTACGCCAAGAGCCAGTACACCGGCTACCCCTCCGCGATGACCGCCCTCGCCGGCCTCGCCCTGATGGCCGCAGGCAACACGCCGACCGAGGGCGAGTACGCCGTCAACGTCCGCCGCGCCGTGGACTACTGTCTGAGCTGCGCGAACCGCAACGGCCTGATCGCCCGGATCGGCGAGGAGGGCTCGCGGCCCATGTACGGCCACGGCTTCTCCATGCTCTTCCTCGCACAGGCATATGGGATGGAGCAGGACCCCGACCTCCAGCGCCGCATTCGCCGCGTCCTCGGACGCGCCGTGCGGCTCACCTCACGCAGCCAGTCGCGCGACGGCGGCTGGCTCTACACCCCCGACGCCAACGGCGACGAGGGCTCAGTGACCGTCACCCAGATCCAGGCACTCCGCGCGGCCCGCAACGCCGGGATCAAGGTCCCCAAGAGCACCATCAACCGCGCCGTCCAGTACATCGCCAAGTGCGCCAACGCGGACGGCGGCATCAGCTACTCCCTGCGCAACCGCGGCTCGAGCCGACCCGCCATCACCGCCGCTGCCGTCGCCACCCTCTACAACGCCGGCGAGTACGACAACCCCGTGGCACTCAAAGCGCTCGACTACATCAAGAAGCACATCCAGGACGGCAAGAGCTCGCGCCTGTGGGCTGGCCACGCCTACTACACCACCCTCTACGCCTCGCAGGCCATGTACCTGAGCGGCGAGGAGAACTGGAGGGGCTTCTTCCCCGAGCGCCGCGACCACCTGGTCGAGCAGCAGAAGCCGGACGGGAGCTGGATGGGCGACCACGTCGGCGACACCTACGGCACCGCCATCGCCCTCCTCGTGCTCCAGCTTCCCTACCGCTACCTCCCCATTCTCCAACGGTGACAGGAGCCCGCCGGCATGTCCCAGCCTACCCCCACCGAGCCTCTCGGCGACCAGGACCTCGCGGAGCTCGCGCGGCTCAAGGAGGCCAACGCCGCGGTCAAGGCCCAGATGGCGCGGGTCATCGTCGGCCAGGAGGAGATCATCGACCAGCTCCTCATCGCCATCTTCTCCCAGGGCCACTGCATCCTCGAAGGCGTCCCCGGCCTCGCCAAGACCCTCATGGTCAGCACCCTCGCCAGCTCCCTGCGGCTCTCGTTCCACCGCATCCAGTTCACCCCCGACCTCATGCCCTCCGACATCACGGGCACGGAGGTGATCCAGGAGAACCGCTCGACCGGCGAGCGCGAATTCAAGTTCCTCCACGGCCCGGTCTTCGCCAACGTGATCCTCGCCGATGAGATCAACCGCACTCCGCCGAAGACGCAGGCCGCGCTGCTCGAATCCATGCAGGAGAAGCAGGTCACCATCGGCGGCGAGCGCCACGTCCTGCCCCTCCCCTTCTTCGTCCTGGCGACGCAGAACCCGATCGAGCAGGAGGGCACGTACCCGCTGCCGGAGGCGCAGCAGGACCGCTTCATGTTCAAGCTCTTCGTCCGCTACCCGAGCTACGGCGAGGAGTACGCCATCGCCGAGACGACGACGGCCGTCTTCTCGACCGACGTGGACGAGGTGCTCAGCGGAGACGAGATCCTCATGCTCCAGGGGATCGTGCGTCGGGTGCCGGTGCCGGCCCACGTCATCCACTACGCCCTGCGGCTCGTGCGGGCGACGCGGGTGCGGGAGCCCGACGTGCCGGACTTCATCAACGAGTGGGTGAGCTGGGGCGCCGGCCCCCGCGCCGCCCAGTACCTGCTGCTCGGCGGCAAGGCCCGCGCGGCGCTCGACGGCCGCACGTTCGTCACCACCGATGACGTCCGTTCCGTGGCCTACCCCGTCCTGCGCCATCGCATCATCGTGAACTTCAATGCGGAGTCCGAGGGCATCACGACCGACACGATCGTGGACAAGCTGATCGAGGCCATCCCCGAGGCCGACGGCGATGAGGCGGTGCCCGACGACGTCGCCCGAGCCTTCCAGGCGTAGTGGATGAATGAATGGGTGAGTGGATGGGTGGATGAATGGATGAATGGACGGGTGGATGAAGAGAGAACGGTGAGAGAGGCCCGGCGGACCGCTCTTGCTCTTCCATCCATCCAACCATCCAACCATCCAATCATCCACTCCCTCAACTCGCTCCTCTCCCCTCTTGTGTGGGACCGCACGCGTGGCTGACGATGACGGCCGCCGATATCTCGACCCGAAGGTGCTCAGCAGGATCGCCCGGCTCGACATCCGCGCCCGCAGCGTCGTCGAGGGCTTCATCAGCGGCCTCCACAAGAGCCCCTACCAGGGCCTCGCCGTCGAGTTCGCCTCCCACCGCGAGTACGTCCCAGGCGACGACACCAAGCACATCGACTGGAAGGTGTGGGCGCGCGCCGACCGCTACTACATCAAGCAGTACGAGGAGGAGACGAACCTCTCGAGCACCATCCTGCTCGACTGTAGCCGCTCGATGGCCTACGGCGACCCGCGACAGGGCATGACGAAGTTCGACTACGCCGCCACGGTCGCCGCGTCCCTCGCCTACCTGCTCCAGCAGCAGCAGGACGCCGTGGGGCTGGTGACCTTCGACGTCGGGGTCCGCCGCAACCTGCCGCCCAGCTCGCATCCGAGCCACATGAAGCTCCTGCTCCACGAGCTGGCTAACACGACGCCGGACGACAGGACGGACGTGTCGGAGATCTTCCACCGCCTCGCCGAGCAGATCAGCCGCCGCGGCCTTATCGTCCTCGTCTCCGACCTGTTCGTGGACATTGATACGCTGACCCGGGGGCTCCAGCACTTCCGCCACAAGCGCCACGAGGTCGTCGTCTTCCAGGTCATGCACCACGACGAACTCGAGTTCCCTTTTCAGGACAACGTGCTGTTTCGCGGCCTGGAGATCGACCGCCAGGTCCTCACCGAGCCGCGGGCGCTGCGCAGGGCCTATCTCGAGGCGGCCGAGCGCTTCCTCAGCCGCGTCCGCAAGGCCTGTGCGAACAACGGCATCGACTACATGCTCATGAGCACCCAGCAGCCGCTCGACGCCGCGCTCTCGCGCTACCTGGCCTTCCGCCGACGGAGCGCCCGCGCGGTGATGAAGAGATGAAGAATGGATGAGTGGATGAGTGGATGAATGGATGGGTGGATGGGTGGATGGATGGATGAATGGACAGGTAACTGGGCTGGCCCACGCCGGCTCTCTTCCATCCATCCAATCATCCACACATCCAACCATCCACGCAGTAACGTGACCGGCGTCCGGCCGGGGCAATGCCCCTGCAACGGAGAGCGGTAGCCCATATGTTCCAGTGGCTTGGTCTCGGCGCGGTGAACACGGCCCTGCTGTGGGGCACGCTGCTCGTCGCGTCGCCGATTGTCATCCACCTGCTCAGCAAGCGGCGGTTCCGCATCATCGACTGGGCGGCCATGGAGTTCCTGCTCGACGCGGAGCGGCGCAACCGGCGGCGGATTCGGCTCGAGCACCTCATCTTGCTGCTGCTGCGCTGCCTGGCGGTGATCCTCCTCGCGCTGCTCGTCGCCCGCCCGTTCCTGCTGCCCAGCGGCTTCGCGGCGCGCGCCGTGGACGCGGCCCGCGTCGAGCACATCGTGCTCCTCGACGACTCGGCGAGCATGGAGGCCCGCCTCGGCAGCAAGACGGTGTTCGACGAGGCCAAGCGCCTGCTCGCCGAGATGGTCCGCGAGACGGCCCGCGAGCGGCCCGGCGACAGCCTCACCCTCATCCTCACCTCCCAGCCCAGCCGCCCCGTCCTCAACGGCCAGCTCCTCACCCGCGACAGGGTGGATGGCACGGTCGGGCTGGTCGAGGCCCTCGCCGTGTCCGACACGTCGGCCACCTTCGACGCCGCCCTCCTCGCCCTCGACGAGATGCTCGCCCACTCCCAGGGCACGCTCAACCGCCTGGCCACCGTCTTCACCGACCTGCGCCGCCGCGACTGGCTCCAGGACGAGGACGCCGCTGCGGGCGAGGCGCCGGCCAAGGCGAAAGCCGCCGGCAAGCCCGAGGGCGTCGCCGCCGTCCTCCGGCGGCTGTCGGAGAAGGTGCAGGGCGTGACGGTGGTGGACGTGGGCGGGCCGTGGGGGGACAACCTGACGGTCGCGGAGATCGCCGTCCGCGAGAAGGCCCTCGTCGCCGAGGTCCCCGCCCGCTTCGAGGTAGTCGTCGCCAATCACGGCGAGGCCGACGTCTCGGATGTGGACGTGACGTTCACAGCCGGCAACTCGATGCCGCTGCGCGGCAGCATCGACCTCGTGCGGGCCGGCGAGCGGGCGTCCGTGCCATTCACCTTCACCTTCCGCCAGCCGGGCTCGGTGCCCGTGCGTGCCGAGATCGCCGCGGACGTGCTGCCCCGGGACAACGCGCGATACTACGCCGCCGCCGTCCGCGAGGGCGTGCCCATTCTGCTCGTAGACGGCGAGCCGTCGTCGGAGTATGGCGAGACGGAGACATTCTATCTCCAGCGCGCCCTCAACCCGCCGGGCGACATCATCAGCGGCAACCAGGTTGAGGTCGTCACCGAAAACCAGTTCGAGGGCACGCCGCTCGACCGCTACCAGGTCATCGTCCTCGCCAACCTCTATCGCATCACGGAGAACCGCCGCGTGAGCCTCGAGCGGTGGGTGCGGGCCGGGGGGGGCCTCGTCTTCTTCCTCGGCGATCAGGTGGACGAGCTATTCTACAATGAGAAGCTCCACGCCAAGGGCGCCGGCCTCTTCCCCCTCGCCCTGGCGGGTGTGCGGGGCGACGAGGCGGCCCGCGAGTGGGTCCACCTCAGTGAGTCGAGCGCGAACCATCCCGTGCTCCGGGTCTTCGAGGGCGCGCAGAACCCGTTTCTCAAGCGCGTCAAGATCTTCCGCTGGTGGGAGGGCGCACCGAGCGCCGAGGCCGTCAAGGCAGGCACCGTCCAGGTGGTGGCGTCCTACGACGATCCGAACGGCACGCCCGCCATGGTCGAGCAGACCCTCGGCAAGGGGCGGGTCCTCGCCGTCACCACGTCGGCCGACGCGGAGTGGACGACGTGGCCCGCCGACCCGAGCTACCTCGTCGTCGTCCTCGAGCTCGCGCGCTACGCGACGAGGCCCACGGCCGACGAGGGCGCCATCCGCGTCGGCCTCCCCGTCCGCAAGACCCTCGACCCGTCGCGCTACGCCAGCACCGTCCGCGTCGAGCCACCCGGCTCCGCCGAGGGCCTCGAGCTCCAGGCACTGCCGACCGAGGACGGCAAGAGCCTGCTCCTTTACTACGAGGACACCGCCCGCCAGGGCGTCTACCGCCTGCATCTCGAGCGGCGCGACGGCTCGGCCGAGACGGAGCACGTGGCCGTGAACGTCGATCCCGCCGAGGGCGACCTCAAGCCGGCCGACCGCCGAGCGGTCCGCCGCCTGCTCGGCGACGCGAAGCGTCCTTCGCCCGCCGAAGCGGGAGCTTCGTCCCCCCGCGAAGGCGGGATCGAGGTGGTCGCGGGACATCAGTTCCTCGCGCGCGGCACCAGTGGCGCCCGCGTCGAGATCTGGCGGGCCATGCTCTTCGCGCTGGTGGCGGCGCTGTGCATCGAACAGGCGCTGGCGTGGTGGTTCGGGACGAGACGAGGGTGAGGGATGAATGGGTGGCTGATACTCGATACTCGATACTGGATGCTCGTCAGAGCCGAGGCGAACATCGAGCATCCAGTATCGAGTATCCAGCATCCAGCGGGACTTGAGCGCCCATGAGCGACACGTGGCTCGAGCTGCTCGGCTTCGACCTCAGCCGCATCCCCGATGGGGCGGACACGGAGTTCGTCTGGACCCACGCCCCGGCGTCCTGGGGGGTGTTCGTGCTGCTCGCGGTCGTCGTGGGGCTGATCTACCTGGCGTGGTCGCTCTATCGCCGCGAGATGGCCGTGTGCCCTCGGGGCGTCAAGGTGTTTCTGGCCGTCGTGCGCATCGCCGTCCTCATCGTGCTCGCGGTCGTCTTCATGGGGCCGGCCCTGGCGGTGTCGATCGCGCGGACCCTCGAGCCGTACGTCGTCCTGCTCCTCGACGACTCGCTGTCCATGGGCATCGAGGACCTCTATCCCGACGAGGCGGCCTCGGGCATCGCCGCGGCTACGGGAGCCGACGCCGACAGGCTCCGCTCCGAGCCGCCGACCCGCGCCGAGCTCGTGGACGGCCTGCTCCGCAAGGACGACGCGAGCCTCCTCAAGGGCCTCCAGGCACGCGGCCGGGTCCGCGTCATGACCTTCTCCGACCAGCTCCAGATGCGCGAGGCCCTCGGCCTCGAACGGCAGCCCGAGGCGGTTACCCCGGAGGGGACGGAGGTCCCCAAGGCGGAGCCCGTGCCCCCTCTCTTGCCGTCGGGCACAGGCACCAACATCCCGAAGGCCATCCGCGAGTCCCTCAAAGCCCTCGCCGGCCAGCCGGTGGCGGCGCTCGTGCTGGTGACCGACGGGCAGAACACCAGCGGCGGCGACCCCCTGGCGGCCGCCGAGTTCGCCAAGTCGCAGGGCGTGCCCATCCTGACCGTCGGGGTCGGGGATCCGCGGGATCCGCAGAACCTCCGTGTCGCCGAGGCCTGGGCGCCCGAAACGGTCTTCCGCGGCGACCCGTTCATGATCCAGGCACGCCTCCAGGCCGAGGGCATCGAGGGCAGGAGCCTCCAGGTCGAGCTCGTCGAGCGCCGCGCCGGCGGCGAGGGCGCGGACGAGACGGTCCTCCAGACCAAGGCGGTCGTCCTCGGCGGCAAGCAGACCACGGCCGACGTGGCCTTCAAGCACGAGCCGACGACCGACGGCGAGTTCATCTACACCGTCCGCGTGGCGCCGGAGCCGCGGGAGCTGCTGGCCAGCGACAACGCCAAGTCGATCGCCGTCAATGTCATCAGCGAGCAGGCCAGGGTGCTGCTCGTGGCGGGCTCCCCGCTCTGGGAGTTCCGCATGGTCCGCACCCTGCTGCTCCGCGACAAGACGATCAACGTCTCGTGCTGGCTCCAGAGCCTCGACACGGACATGCGGCAGGACGGGAACACGGTGATCGAGCGCTACCCGGAGAAGCCCGAGGACCTGTTCCAGTACGACGTGATCGTGATGTTCGACCCCGATCCGATGGACTTCGACCACTCGCGCATCGAGCTGCTCGAGAAGTTCGTCGGCAGCCACGCAGGGGGCTTGCTGTGGGTCGCGGGGCCGAAGTTCTCGACCCGCTTCCTCTCCTACTACCGGAGCCGGGACGTGCGGGATCTGCTGCCCGTGCGGCTGGGCGACCTGTCGGGGGCGGACATCCGCCTGCTGGTGCGCTCGGCGTCGCGGGAATGGCCGATCCGCGTCACCGCCGAGGGCTCGGACCACCCGCTGCTCGTCTTCGACAAGGACCCGCAGGTCAACGAGCGGCTCTGGGCCGCGATGCCTGGGGTCTACTGGAGCTTCCCCGCCCTGGCGCCGAAGCCTGGCGCCCAGACGCTCATCGAGCACAGCGACCCGCGGCTCCGCACGAAGGACGGCGCGCGGCCGCTGCTGGTCGCGGGCCGCTACGGCGGCGGCCGCACGCTCTACCTGGGCTTCCACAGCACGTGGCGCTGGCGCAAGCTCGGCGAGCGGTACTTCGACCGCTTCTGGGTGCAGTCCATCCGCTACCTGGTCGAGGGCCGCCTGGTCGGGGGCAGGCGCCGCGGCCGCATCACCACCGACCGCGACGTCTACGCGATCGGCAGCCGCGTCGCCATCGCCGCGCGGCTCTACACCGCCGCCTTCGAGCCGCTGGCCGAGCCGACCGTCCCCGTCGTCATCCGCGCCGCGGGCGGCGCTGCGCCCGTCGAGACCCAGCTCAAGCTCGTGCCCGGGCGGCCCGGCCACTACGAGGGCTCGGCGCTCGGCACCCAGCTCGGCGTCAACGAGATCGAGGTCACCCTGCCCGACGAGCGCGGCGGCCGTCCCGTCCGCATCTCGAAGCAGATCACCGTCGAGATGCCCCGCGTGGAGTTCGCCGACCCGCGCCTCGCCCGCTCGGTGCTCGTCGAGCTCGCCGAGCGCTCGGGCGGACGCTACTTCGACCTCGCCGAGGCCGCCGGCCTCCCCGCCGCCGTGCCCGAGCGGCGCGAGACCATCATCGTCCGCGAGAAGCCGAGGAACCTGTGGGACACGAGCCGCCTCCTCGCCCTGCTCGCGCTCCTGCTCACCGTGGAATGGGCCGTCCGAAAGCGCTATCGTCTGCTGTAATGAGCACGCACGTCGCACAACCTGGCGTCCCGGAGCCGATTCGGAGCAAGCTCGGCGCGCTCCGCCGCGCCGTGCGCCTGTGGTTCTGGATCGACGGCCTCGCCGCGCTCTGCGTGGCCGCCCTCGGCCTCTCGCTGCTCAGCCTGCTGGTGGACCGCACGTTCCGCATGGACCGGACGCAGCGTGCGTTGTGCCTGGCGGGCGCCCTGGCCGCGCTCGGCGTCCTGGCGTGGCGGCGGCTGGTGCGGCCGCTGTCGCGGAAGGTGGTGGACGACGCGCTCGGCCTCATCGTGGAGGCGCAGCACGGCGAGCTGCGCCAGAGCCTCATCGCCGCCCTCCAGCTCGCCCGCCTGCCCGACGCCGCGGCCATCGGCTACTCGCCGGCAATGATCGAGGCGACCGCCGAGGCTGGCGCGCGGGCCGCCGCCGGCGTCGATTTCGGCGACACCCTCGACCGCCGGCGGCGCGGCCAGAATCTGCTCCGCGTCGGCGCCGCCGTCGCCCTCTTCGCCGCAGCGGCAGTCCTCTTCCCTTCGACGATGGGCCTCTGGTTCTCCCGCAACGTGCTGCTCAGCGAGGCGACGTGGCCGCAGAAGACCCACCTGCGGGTGCTCGGGGCGAAGGACGGCGCGATCGTCTGCCCGCGCGGCGACAACCTCAGCATCCACGTCCAGGCCGATGCCCAGGGCGTCGTCCCCTCGCTCGTCAGCATCCGCTTCCGGTCCCAGGGAGGCCCGTCGGGCACCGAGCCGATGGTGGTGGTCGGCAACAGCGTGTTCCGCACGGTGGTCAAGAACGTGCTCGAGCCCTTCCGCTTCCGCGCCTCGGGCGGGGACGCGACGACTCCGTGGCACGAGGTGAGGCTCGTCGAGCGGCCCGCCGTCGAGAGTCTCTCGCTCGGCTACCTCCCGCCCGACTACATCGGGACGAAGCGGGTGGCGCTGCCGTCGAACATCGGCCCCCATGCCGTGCCGAAGGGGAGCACCCTCGTCGTCGAAGGCGTGGCCACAAAGGCCCTGGCCGCGGCGACCCTCGCCTACGGCAAGCTCAAGGGCGAGCGCTGCGAGCTGTCGCCGCCGCGCCGATTCCGCATCGCCATCGCAGGCGAGCGGCTCAAGAGCGGCGCCTACGCCATCGCGCTCGAGGACACCGCGGGCTACGCCTCGAAGCAGCCGGCACGCTTCTCCCTGAAGGTCGTCACCGATTCCAAGCCGACCGTGCGGGCCAGGCTCGACGGCATCGGCGACCTCATCGTGCCCCGCGCCACCATCCCCATCGCCTGCCGGATCACCGACGACTATGCCGTGGTGAGCGCCGACATCGTCCACGCACACCACCTCGAAAGCGAGGACCCGCCGGAGCCGAAGCGCGCGCCCTTCGGCAGGCCCGAGCTCTTCGGCGGCAGGGAGGTCGCCACGACCCATCGCCTCGAGGCGGAGCCGCTCGGCCTCGAAGCCGGCTCCCTGTTCACCTTCCGCATCGAGGCCAGGGACAACGACGCGGTCTCTGGCCCGAAGGTGGGCGCCTCGGGCACGTTCTCGCTGCGGGTCGTCACTGAGGACGAGCTGCGCGCCGAGCTGCTCCGCCGCGAGCAGGAGCAGCGAATGGAGTTCGAGCGCCTGCTCCGCGACCAGCAGAAGCTGCTCGAGAACACCAGGGCCTTCCTCGCCGCCATCAAGGACGCGGGGGCCTCGGCGCTCTCCGACACCGCGCGCCGCCAGCTCAGCGACTCCGAGAAGAAGCAGCGGCTCGTCGGCAACCGCTGCATCGCCATCGCCGAGCGCTTCGCCGCCATCCTCGCGGAGGTGGAGAACAACAAGCTCGAGGACGCCGAGACGACGGCCCGCGCGCGGCTCCGCGGGCGCATCATCGAGCCGCTACATCTCCTCGCACGGCGAGGCGTCCTCCAGGCAGCCGACCTGCTCGACATCGCCCGCAAGGCCGCCACGCAGCCCGCCAACGACGCCAGGCCCGGCCGCGCCGCGCTCACCGAGGCCGCCGCCGAGCAGGAGAAAATCACTGGAATCATGAGGAATATCCTCAAGAACATGGTTAAATGGGAGGGTTACCAGGAGGCCGTCACACTCCTCCGCGAGGTCCTCAAGGCCCAGAGGCACGTCAGCGACGAGACCATCCGCGAGTACAAGAAGCGGATAGAGAAGATCTTCGACGAATAGCCCGCCGGGCTGAAGGCTGGCGAGTGTCGAGGTCCGAGTGGCGAGGAATCCAGGCCTCGCCCTTCGCCCGTCACTCGAACCTCGGACCTCGCCACCCCACACTCCAGGAGTGCTCGTCATGGCACGCGTTCGGACGATGCTGGTGGGGCTCCTGCTCCTGACCGTTTCCGCTCTGGCCGCCGAGGCCGAGCCGCCTGCTGCTGAGAGCGCCGGCGACACGCCGCTCGGCATCCGCCAGGAGGGCGTGCGGCACATGATGAAGGAGCTCGACCAGAAGTTCGGCCGCCTCGCCGAAATCCTGAAGGCATCCGAGCCCCAGCAGGCCGAGCGCCTGCTCAAGGCGCTCCGCGAGTCCAAGGAGGCCCTCATCGAGCGCCACATGGGCAAGGTCGCCGAGCTCCTCAACAAGGGCGACCTCGATGGCGCGCGAGCCGA
Organism: uncultured Planctomycetota bacterium; assembly: GCA_964506385.1. Classification (GTDB taxonomy): domain Bacteria; phylum Planctomycetota; class PUPC01; order DSUN01; family DSUN01; genus CAZDNN01. Next base: position 4,376 of record CAZDNN010000004.1, on the reverse strand, counting down.
GCAGCAGCAGGTCCTTGCCGACCTCATCAAGCTCGTCGAGGTCCTGACCACCGAGGACGACGACGAGCTCGCACGCCGCATCAAACAACTCCAGGAGTGGAAGGAGCAGATCCGCAAGCTCAAGGAGCAGGAGCGGGGCGAGAAGCGCGAGACCGACAAGATTGCCAACAAGGACGAGACCCTCCGCGACCTCGACAAGCAGATCCGCGAGCTTCGCGGCCTCATCGAGCAGCAGGAGAAGATCGTCGCCAAGACCGCCGGCGCCTCGGGACAGGGCCTCCGCGGCCTCGGCAAGATCGCAGGCGAGCAGGCCGGAGTCCGCGAAGCCACCGAGCGCCTCGCACAGGCCATCGGCGGACAGGGCGCCGGGCAAGGGCAGGGCCAGGGCCAAGGCGCAGGACAGGGGCAGGGTGAAGGACAAGGCGCGGGACAGGGCGAGGGGCAGGGTGGCGGACAGGGAGGAGGCGAGGGCGGAGGCCAGGGGGGAGGCCAAGGCGGCGAGCAGCAGGGCGGCCAGCCCGGCAGCCAGGGGAACGCACCCGGCCAGCAGTCCCTCGCGAAGGCCACCGGCAGCCAGCGTGCCGCCGAGCAGAACCTGATCCGCGGCCTGCGCCGCTCCGCCGAGCGCAACGAGCGCGACGCCGCCGAGCGCATGCGGCAGGCCCTCGAAGAGCTCGAGCGCGAGCGCAGCCGAATCGCCAAGCTCCCGCCCGACTACGGCGAGGAGATGGCGAAGCGCCAGGACCGCATCGCCGCCAACGCCGAGCGCGTCGCCGAGAACATGCGGCGGGCCGGCCAGGAAGGCAGCCAGGGCGGAGGACAGGGTGGGGGTCAGGGCGGAGGCCAAGGTGGCGGACAGGGCGGGGGGCAGGGTGGTGGACAGGGTGGCGGACAGCAGCAGCAGCAACAGCCGGGCCAGCCGCAGGTCCAGCAGGCGCAGCAGGCCATGCAGCGCGCCTCCCAGCAGCACCGCCACGACGACCCCCAGAAGGCCGGCGAAGAGCAGCAGCGGGCTATCAACGAGCTTCAGCGCGCCCTCGAGGAGATCGAGCAGGCGCTCGCCCAGCTCCGCGAGGAGGAGCGCGAGGAGCTGCTCGCCGCCCTCGAAGGCCGATTCCGCGAGATCCTCGAGCGCCACAAGCCCATCACCGCGTCCACCATCACCCTCGACGCCACCCGCGCCCAGCGCCCCTGGACCCGCACCGAGCAGCTCGAGCTCGCCGAGATCACCCAGGAGGAGAAGGCCCTCGCCGCCCTCGTCCGCGTCGCCTACGACATCCTCGTCGAGGACGGCACCACCGTCATCTTCCCCCGCATCGTGGCCCAGCTCGAGCAGGACATGCTCAACGTCCACGGCCTCCTGGGCAAGGAGAAGACCGGCCCCTACACCCAGGCCCTCGAGAGGGATATCGAGCAGACCCTCGAGGAGATCATCGCGGCCCTCGAACGCGCCCAGGAACAGCAGGAACAACAATCCCAGCAATCCGAGAGCCAGTCCCAGTCACAGCAGCAGCTCCAGCCGCTGGTGCCCGACTCCGCGGAGCTCAAGCTCCTCAAGTCGGCCCAGCTTCGCGTCAACAAGCGCACGAAGTCCTTCGACGAGGCGCGGCCAGACGGCCCGCTCGACACCGAGATGAAGGCGCAGGTCACCAAGATCGCGAAGCGTCAGGAAGACGTGGCGAAAATGACCGAGGAGATGATCGAGCGGAAGTGAGACCAGGGGATGGATGGATGAGTGGATGGGTGGATGAATGGATGGACGAGGAGAAGAGGGTGCGCGCTGCGGCAGGCTTCTCCTGCTCTGCCATTCATCCAATCATCCAACCATCCGATCATCCAGTCGCCCAAACGCCTGCCGCAAGGAGCAGGGTCAATGACGCGATCCGCTAGCGTGGTGCTCGTCTGCCTGGCGGCGATGACCGTCGGGCTGGCGGCGGAGGCGCCGCCCGAGCAGGACAAGCTGCCCGTCGGCGAGGTCCACCAGGTGGCCTGCGACGACGAGGGCAAGCTCACCTACCACTGCTACGTGCCCAAGGGCTACGACGCGGCGAAGCGCTATCCCGTCGTCTACGGCTTCTCGCCGGGGAACGCAGGCGGGGAGAAGCCCACCGAGCGCTGGGCCGAGGCTGCTGACAAGCACGGCTGGGCCGTCGCCTGGACCGATCAGACCTCAACCGGCCGCTTCAAGCTCGACGACATCAAGAAGCACGCCGAGGCCGTCATGGCGAGCGTCGAGGAGCGGCTCTCGATCGACACGAAGCGCTGCTACGCCACGGGCTTCTCGGCCGGCGCGCGGCGTGCGGTTGCCGTCGCGCGGTCCTTCCCTGAGAAGTTCGCCGGCGTCCTGGCCGTCGGCGGGTTCCGGCCGCCCATGGGCGGCGAGCACCCTAAGAGCCTTGCCGTCTTCGCCGTCGCGGGCACCAAGGACCCGAATCTGCGGGAGTTGCGCTATTTCAAGCAGCAGTTCGACGAGCGGGGGATCCCCTTCGAGCTGCGCACCTTCGAGGGCGGCCACAACCCCGCGCCCAAGCGCCTGCTCGACGAGGGCGCCGAGTGGCTCACCCGCACGTGGTATCGCTTCCACGACGACCCCTCGCCCGAGGGCCGCCGCGAGCGGCTCGCCGCCGCCACCGAGATGCTCGACGACGTCCACACGCTGCTCGAGCTGGGCGAGCGCTCGGCCGGCTACGAGGAGGCCCTCAAGTTCCAGCAGGTCTTCAGCAACACCACCGACGAGAAGCTCAAGGCCCTGCTCGCCGAGGCCGCAGAGCTGGTCGCCCAGCTCGAGAAGGACCCGAGCGTGGCGGGGATGAAGGCCTACAATGCGCCCGTGCCCGCCCAGGTGCTCGATGCCTTCGCCAGGGCCGTCGAAGCCAACCCCAAGCTCGATGCCGACGCGAAAGCAAAGGCCAAGGCCCTGATCACCCAGGCGAAGAAGGAGCCCGACCTCGCGCAGGACGCCATGGTGCAGGCCGTCGCCGCCCTCTACCCCGCGTTCCGCGCCGCTGTCGTCGCATTCCAGGACGAGGAGCCTGGCGCCGCGGCGGCTCTCGGGAAGCTGCGCGACGCCGAGGACGTCTACCTGGCGGCGCACGCGACCTACTTCGAGGGCCGCGCCCACGTGATCGCCGAGCGCTACGAGGAGGCCCTGCCGCTGCTCGCGAAGGCCGCTGGCGAATGGAGCGACAAGACGCTCTTCTCGGGCGAGAGCCTGTTCCTCGTCGGCATCTGCCAGGCCGAGCTGTTCGAGCGCGACGCGGCGCTGCGGGTGCTCAGGGACTTCATCACGCACTACCCCGGCGCCCCAGAACGGATGCGGGTCGGCGCCGACCACGTCGTGCAGGTCATCGAGTGGACCCAGGAGGGCTCGCTGGTGGACGTGCACGACCGGATGGACGACTCGCGCCGCCGCCTGGCCCTCGAGCGGTCGGGCGTGCCGACTCAGGACAAGCAGGACCGCATCATCGCCATGCTCGACCGCCTGATCGAGGAGGCCGAGGAGCAGGAGCAGGGCGGTGGCGGAGGCGGAGGGGGCGGTGGAGGCGGCGGCGGGCAGGGCCAGGGCGGCCCGCCCAGCGGCAATCAGGTTCCCGGCGGTCCCGCCAGCAACTCGTCGGCGCCCGGCGGCGAGGGCCGCATCGGCGCGCTCGACCGCGCGACCCGAGGCCGCGCCGACGAGGTCTGGGGCAACGTCCGCAAGCGCGAGCGCGAGAAGGTCCTCAACGTCCTCAAGGCCAAGTTCCCCGACCGCTACCGTGAGCTCCTCGAGCAATACTACAAGAGCCTCCAGGAAGGCCAGCGCTAGGGTCGGACTGGATGAATGGATGAATGGATGGGTGGAAGGATGGATGCTGGATGCCGGATGCTGGATGCTGGCCAGAATCGAGTACCCAGTATCCAGTATCCGCTTCCCCAATCACCCACTCATCCGTCCATCTTTTCCCTCATCTCCGCACGGCTTCCCCTCGCCCTGGTGCTCTCACTGGCCTCCTGCCTCGCCCTCGCGGGCGCCGACCGCCTGGTGCTGCTCGACGGCTCCGCGACCAGCGACACCGTCACGGCCATCGACGGCAAGGGACTCGTCCAGCGCCAGTCGGGCAAGCCAGCGCTCGACCTCCAGAGCCTCCGCCGCATCGAGCGGCCCGTGAAGCCCGACAAGCCGAAGCCGGCGCCCTGCGACGTGCATCTCCTGTCCGGCGGCATCCTGCGGGCGACGGGCGTGAGCTTCGAGGCCGAGCGGTTTACCATCCAGTGGGCATTCGGTGGCAAGCTCGTGCTGCCGCTGTCGGCCGTGCGGGCCGTGCGGCTGGGCAAGATGCCCGAGGCGACGGACGATGCTGTCCCGCCGAGCTTCGCCGCCGCACTCGAGAGCGGTG
>CAZDNN010000003.1:0-38320 GCA_964506385.1 uncultured Planctomycetota bacterium | reverse complement strand
CCAGCTCTCCGGGCATTCGCACGGGGGGCAGGTCTTCCCGGCGCGCTGGGGCGTTCGGCTCTTCTACCGTCACATCATGGGGCGGTACGAGCTTCCTGAAGGCGCGACCCTGTACGTCAGCCGGGGCGCCGGCACGTTCGGGCCGCCGATGCGGGTCCTGAGCCCTCCTGGGGTGACGCTCTTCATCCTCCGGCCCGCCCCGTGAGCTCCGGGCGTGAGGGCCGGGCATCTCCGCCTTGCGGCCCTCCCCAATCTCGGGTATCGTCGTGGCGGGGACAGACCAGGGAGGGCGGGATCGCGAGAGTTACGGCTGGCAGGAAGGAGACCGAGATGGAGACGACCACCCTGGGGCGCACGGGCATCGAGGTGACCCGGATCTGCATGGGCTGCTGGCAGGCCGCAGGCTGGGCGACCAGCGACGACGACCGATTCGTCGGCACGATCCAGCACGGCCTCGACCTGGGGCTGAACTTCCTGGACACCGCGGTCGGCTACGGCCGCGGCCACAGCGAGGAGCTGGTCGGCAAGGCCATCGCGGGGCGCCGCGAGCAGGTGGTCATCGCCACCAAGTTCTCCCACCCCTCGAGCCGACCCGACGACGTCGTCCGGGCCTGCGACGAGGCGCTCGTGCGGCTCGGCACCGACTACATCGATCTCTTCCAGCAGCACTGGCCGCCGCCCGACATCCCCCTGGCCGACACGATCGGCGCGCTCGAGCGCCTCAAGGAGCAGGGCAAGATCCGCGCCGTCGGCGTGAGCAACTGGATGGAGCCCGAGTGGGACGAGATCGATGACCCGAGCCGCGTGGACTGCCTTCAGCCCAACTACAGCCTGCTCTGGCGCAGCATCGAGCCGAGGGTCCTGCCGCTGTGCCGCGACCACGGGATCGCCATCATCACCTACTCGACCCTCTGCCAGGGCATCCTCGCCGGCCGCTGGCGCACGCTCGAGAACATCCCCGAGGACTCCCGCTCCCACAACCGCCGGCTCACCGCCGGGCAGTTCCCCCAGGTGCTCGAGGTCATCGCTGTCCTCGAAGAAGTCGCGGCGAAGCACGGCAAGACCCTGGCGCAGACGGCCATCCGCTGGGTGCTCGACCAGGAGGGCGTCACCGCCGCCATCGTCGGCGCATCGCGGCCCGAGCAGGTCGATCAGAACATCGGCGCCCTCGGCTGGCGGCTCGACCCCGCCGACTGGCAGCGCCTGGCCGACGTCTCCCTGCCGCTGAGCGCCGACCTCGGCCCCCACGACACCCTCTGGAACTGGCACCCCCGTGTGCCCAGGAGGTAGGCTCTGGCTCGGCAGGGGGAGGGCGAGGCTCCCGCCGAGCCGCCGTTCCCGCCATCGAACGAGGCGATGCGATGGATGGAAGAGCTGTTGTCGTTGCTCTGGCATTCGCCCTGGCGGCTGCCGGCTTGTGTGGTGAGGCCAAGCCCGCCGCCTGGGAGACGGCGTGGCGCGAGAAGAAGCCGATGACGGTCGAAGAGACCGAGGCATTCATGAAGCGCCTGGCGCGATTCGTCTTCGACAACCACCTCAAGAAGGACCCCAAGTCGGCCCAGCGGGGCATGGTCTACGAGTACTTCGACGTGGCCCGCAAAGGCCAGTTCGACCAGTTCGTCCAGGGCGAAGGGCTCGACACGATGCACGACGGCGCCTGGCTTGCCGCGGCGCTCGTCAACGCCTGGCGGGCCACGGGCGACCCCTGGTACAAGGAGTTCCTCGCCGACTGGGTGCTGCCCTTCTACCTCAAGATGCTCAACCACAGCGACGAGCTGTTCTCCAGCAAGGGCGCCGTGGTGCGCAAGGGCGGCCACCCGTGGGGCAAGCCCTGGGCCTTCCAGGAGGGCGAGAAGGGCTTCATCCCCTACTGGTGGGACGACGGCGGCTCGGTGAGCCTCGAGCGACGCCGCTCCAAGGAAGCGCTGCCCATCCGCCCCAGCATCGACCACACCGTCGGCAAGCCCAATCCCAAGGCGCTCCTGGTCGGCCACTCGCTGGGGATGAGCAACCACATGGCGCAGGACATCGGCGTCATGCTCCAGCTCGCGTGGCTGATGTTCAAGGACGGCGACTCGCCCGCCGACAAGGAGCTCGCCGCCGAGCTGGCCGAGGCGGCGAAGAACCTCCACGAGAGCCGCGTCCGCCACTTCGGCTTCATCCCCATGTGCGTCGCCCCCGCGGCCCTGGCCAACAACGACCCCGAGCTGATGCAGCGCGTGCCCAAGCCCGAGGGACCCCGCTACTGGACCGTGGGCCGCCACTATCTCCAGGCCCTCCGTGACTTCGAGCCAGGCAAGCGCTACAGCGCGCCCGGCTTCGCCGACGACCAGCAGTATCGCTACTACTACGGTCTCGCCCGCACCGGCGGGAAGCTCACCGACGCCCTCGCCTTCAAGACCATCGCCGACGCCTACACCGAGCCGCAGCTCTTCCGCATCTACTGCGACGACTGGGACCTGCCGCCCGGCATCAACAAGTTCGACCTCCACCCCCTCTACTTCCGCGACGGCAAGCCGCTCGACTACCGCTCCGACCGCAAGGGCATCGGCGGCCGCCCCAAGCCCATCGGCTCCCGCTTCGGCCCGCAGAACATGGTCTGCTGCGGTTGGGCGCTCCAGATCCTGCGCCAGAGGCCGGGGCTGTGGGAAACGGGCCGCAGGCGGGGCGCTGGGAAGGGCCTGACCGTGGATGTCGGCGGGGAGCAGGTCAAGGCGTGGCTCGAGCGCGAACTGGGCCGCGGCCTGCGGACGTGGGAGGCGATCTTCGACGAGATGGGCTACATCCCGACGGGCATCGGCACGGGGCAGCACTGGGACCGCTACTCCGACTCCGGCGGCTACGCCCATCTCATCTCCGCCGCCGCGCAGTGGATTCTCTACCTGGAGGGGAAGAGCGATTGGGAGGTGCACAAGTACCCGGAGGTGGTGAAGGAGGGGAAGTAGGATGGATACTGGATACTGGATACTGGATACTGGATGCTAGATGCTGGATAGGAAGCCGAGAGCCCCGGCTCCTGCTCTGCGGCCCTCCAGCATCCAGTATCCAGAATCCAGCATCCGCTGTCCTCCGCCGCAGGAGTCTCCCGTGACCCGCAAGGAACGCTTCGAGCGTGCGCTCCGCCGTGAGGAGGTGGATCGCCTGCCCTTCTGGGCGAAGATCTTCGGCGCGTCGTACCTCGACTTCCAGCCGCAGCGCTACCGCGAGATGGGCGAGCTGGCCCTCGCCGACTACCTCGACCTCGACCACATGGCTGGCGGCCCGAGCCCCGTCGTCTGCACCAACGACCGTGTCGAGAGCCACACCGAGAGGACCAACGGGCGGCGCGTCACCCAACACACGACCCCCGACGGCACACTCAACCGGGCCGACGCCTTCGACGAGGGCTCCCACTCCTGGCACCCCGTCGAGTTCCCCATCAAGACGCCCGACGACATCGCCGCGGCCCGCCATCTCTTCGAGCACAACCGCTTCGAGGTCAACGACGAGGCACTGCCGCGCTGCGAGGAGCGGCTCCGCCAGGTCGGCGACCGCGGCATCGTGGTGACGGGGATGGGCATCTCGCCGCTGATGAGCCTCATCCAGCACCTCATCGGCCCCGAGAACACCTACTTCTTCATGACCGATTGCCCGGGCGAGATGGACGCGCTCATCGAGACGATGCACGAGGAGCGGCTGCGCTTCCTTCGGTGTCTGCTGACCGCCTGCCCGTACGACTACATCGTCTCGGTCGAGAACACCTCGACGACGCTGCTCTCACCCGCGGTGTTCGAGCGCTACTGCTGGCGGCATCTGCGCGACTACGGCCGGCTGATCGTCGAGGCGGGCAAGACGCACGTGCTGCACCAGTGCGGGAAGCTACGCGCGCTGCTGCCGAGGATCGAGGAGCTGCCGGCGGCGGCCATCGAGGCCTACAGCTCGCCGCCCGTGGGCGATACGACCCTGGCCCACCGCGTCGAGCGCGCGCCGACCACCGCCATCATCGGCGGCACCAACGCCACCACTTGGCTGCTGCCCGCCGACGCGATCTGCGAGAGCATCGAGCGGTCGCTTGTTGAGGCGGGCACCCTGGCCGGCGTCGTCCTTACCTCGGCCGGCGTCATGCCGCCCGCGTGCTCCATCGAGACGATCCGCCAGGTCCGCCAGCGGCTCAAGGAGGTCACGCCCGCGCGGGTGGCCTGATCTGCAACCCCCGCTCGTCCCGATGCTGTTGCGTCGGGACGCGCGACGCCGACGCTCCAGCGTCGCGGACAGGAGAAGATGGATGGACGCTCGCGCGCTTGCCCTCATGCTTGGCCTCGTGGTGATCGCAGCAGCCAGTGGAGCCGAGCTCAAGGCGCCCTTCGCCTGGACCCTCTCGCCCCCGCTCGTCTCGCCGCTCGAGGGGGAGCGCGACGGGCAGAGGGACTTCTCGGCCAAGGACCCGACGATCGTGCAGCACGAGGGGCGATGGCATCTGTTCATCACCGTCCGCGGCAAGCCGCGCAGCCATCGCATTGACTATCTGTCCTTCGCGCGCTGGGAGGACGCCAACAGGGCGAAGCGGCACACCCTGACCTGCCGCGAGGGCTACTTCTGCGCGCCACAGGTCTTCTACTTCCGCCCCCACAAGAAGTGGTACCTCGTCTTCCAGACTGGCGAGCCGAGCCGCAAGCTCAAGCTCCAGCCCGCCTGCTCGACGACCGCCGACATCAGCGACCCGGCCTCCTGGTCGCAGGCGAAGCTCCTGTTCCCCGACGCCGACCCCAGGGGCGTTAGCCGCTGGATCGACTTCTGGGTCATCTGCGACGAGAAGCGGGCATACCTGTTCTTCACGTCGAACAACGGGCGGATGTGGCGGATGTGGACGGCTTTGGGCGAGTTCCCGCGCGGCTTCCGGGACTGCCGGCTCGCGCTGCGCGCCGACATCTTCGAGGCCAGCCACACCTATCGCCTCCTCGGCCAGGACCAGTACCTGACGATCGTCGAGGCCCAAGGGCCTGGCCACCGGCGCTACTACAAGGCATATCTCGCCGACCGCCTGGACGGCGCCTGGAGGCCCCTCGCCGACACCTGGCAGCGGCCCTTCGCCGGCGAGACCAACGTCCGCAACCCTGACCCCGCCTGGGCCGACAATATCAGCCACGGCGAGCTGCTCCGCGCCGGCCGCGACGAGACCCTCGCTGTCGACCCCGCGAAGCTGCGCTTCCTCGTCCAGGCCGTGACCCAGAAGCGTAAGGCGGGCAAGAAGTACGGCGACATCCCCTGGCAGCTCGGCATCCTGACGCCGACGAATGAGGAGATGCGATGACCGCTCCGCGTATCAGCATCCCCCGCCCCGTCCAGCTCGTCATTGACGACGTGGGCTGGCGCGAGGGCTGGGACCTGTCGGCACGCGGCGGGCCGTGGCGCGCGGGGGTGAGCCGCCTGCTCGGACCGGCCGACTACCACGCTATCGCGAACATCGGGCAGGCGCTCGGGATCCGTCCTCAGGCCGCGATGGTGCTCTGCGAGTGGGACACGGAGAACGTCTGCGCGCAGTTCCCGACGACGACACAGCACGGCGCGGCGTGGGACAACGGGTCCCGCATCGGGCCGTGGGCCGACGAGGCGGCCGAGGTCCTCGCCGAGCGGGCCGAGCACATCGAGCTGGCGCTCCACGGCGTCGGCCACGAGCACTGGGAGGACGGCGAGCGCTTCCGCGCCGAGTGGTTCGGGCGCGACCCCTCCGAGATCTGGGACAGCGGTGTCCTGCGGAGCCACGCCCACTGCTTCCGCCAGATCCTCGACCAGCACCGCCTCGGCCCGGACTGGGGCCACAGCTTCCCCAGGAGCTTCGTGCCCTGTGCCTTCCGCTTCTACTGGAACAACAACGATGCGCAATCCACCGGCGCGCTGATGCACAGCCTTGGCGTCCGCTACTGCTCGACGCCGTTCTCCACCTGCTGCTTCCTGAGCGGCGAGCCCGAGCGGCCAGACGGCGGCTTCGACCACCAGCTCGTCGTCCTCGACCGCGGGGAAAGCGGCGTGCCCTGGAACACCTTTGCGGCCGTGCCCGAGCAGCTCCCGACCACGTCGATCTGCGGTTGCCACTGGCCCAACGTCCTGATGGAGGATCCCGCTGCCAACGACGAAGCGGTCAAGGCGTGGGTCGCCTACCTGCGGCAGATCGAGGCCAGCGGCGACGGGATGCTGGCGAAGAACATGGCCGAGACCGTCTCGCAGTGGCTCTACCGCAGCTTCGCCGATTTCTCGGCCGATGGCCTGCGCGGGACCCTCGACACCGCGGGCGTCCCGACGTACGCCAAGCTCAACCGCTTGGCCGAGACGGTCGTCGTCAAGGTGCCGCTCGAGGCCGGCCAGCACGTCTCGGGGGTCCGCACGCGCGGCTGCCGCGCCGTGGCGTGCTGGGAGGCCGAGGGCTGGGGCTACGTGGCGCTGCGGCCCGAGCGCCTGCGGGCGGAGTTCGAGCTCGAGCTCGGCAGGCAGCAGATGCCCCTGATCGTCCTGCGGAGCGGCACGTACGACGTCCTCGACCTGATGGCGGAGGGGCGGACGGCCGTGCGCCTGAGAATCCGCGTTTACGGCCGCCAGCTCGTGGACCTGCGGCTGCCCTTCACGATGGGCACCGTCGAGTCATCGAACCCCGATCTGATCGTCCGCGGCATCGACAACCGCCCCGGCGCACCAGACTCCGCCATCGTGCTCGAAGGCCGCGACATCCAGGGCGAGGAAGGCGAGATCACGATCAAGCTCTAGCGCCCCCCACGGCGCTCGTCCCGATGCTATTGCGTCGGGATGCCGACTCCGACGCTCCAGCGTCACGAACAGCAGAAGGGAGTCCCCTGATGAGCCGACATGGAACAACTGCCCTCATCCTGATGCTTGCCACCATTTCCGTGCCCGCAACCGCTGATTGGCACGTCTGGGCCGTCTCCGACACCCGCCGCGTGCTCCGCGACGAGCCGGCTGGCGAGGGCGCGGCCGTCGGGCTCGCCGCGGCCCGCAACGAGTGGGGGAGCTTCCAGATCCTGATGCGGGCGGACGCCCCCATCAAGGGGACCACCGTAGTGGCCAGCGATCTCACGGGGCCGGACGGCGCTGTCCTGCGCGGTGCCGACGCCCGCCTGTTTCGCCAGCACCAGCTCGAGCTTGCCGTCCCCACCTATCGCAACGACGCCTTCAAGCCCGGCTGGTACCCCGACCCGCTCATCCCGTTCCGCCACCCGATCACGCGAAAGCCGCTCGGGAAGGCGCGCTTTCTGGCCGTCCCCTTCGATCTGCCGGCCAACGAGACCCACGGCTTCTGGGTCGATATCTTCGTGCCGAGGGACGCGAAGGCGGGCGACTACAAGGGAACGTACCGGGTGACGGCGCAGGGTGGCAAGGCGATCGATGTCCCCGTGACGCTGACCGTGTGGGACTTCGCGCTGCCGCGCGTCTCGACGCTCAGGACCGCGCTCGGCTCGCCGGCGCATCGCATGCGCGGCTACTACCGCCAGCGGGCGAAGGCGGGCAAGGAGCCCGAGCCGGCCGACTGGGATGCCGTCGAGGCCCAGTGCGCGGAGATGCTCACACGCCATCGCATCAACGCCACCCCGCCCGCCGGCAGCCTGGCGCCGCAGGCGCAGCCCGATGGCTCCTTCCGCATCCCCTCCGAGCAGATCGACGCCTTCCGCGCCTTCGTCGATCGCTACCACGTCAACGCCTTCTGCACGCCCCATCCCCGCGCCGCCGTCAAAGACCCCGTGGCGGAGCGGGCGAAGCTCCACGCCTGGCTGAAGGCCTGGGATGAGGCGGCCAGGGAGCTGGACCGCCCGGGCGTGGTCTTCTACACCTACCTGAAGGACGAGCCGAACGACCAGGACGCGTACCGCTACGTCCAGACGTGGGGGAGGGCGGTCAAGGAGGCGAAGTCGGTCGTCAAGGTGCTCGTCGTCGAGCAGACGTGGACTCAGAACGAGCAGTGGGGCGACCTCTACGGCTGCATCGACATCTGGTGCCCGCTCTTCTCCCTCTTCAAGCCCGAGAGCGCCACGAAGCGGCAGGCCGCGGGCGAGACGATCTGGACCTATACCGCCCTGTGCCAGCGCGAGCCGACGCCCTGGTGGCACATCGACTTCCCGCTGCAAAACTACCGTGTCTGGTCGTGGATCGGCTGGCGCTACCGCATCCGCGGCATCCTCTACTGGGGCGGCATGAGCTTCTGGCGGCAGGTCGAAGACCCGTGGACTGACCCCAAGACCCTCGACCGCCGCAAGCAGAACCCCAAGCTGCTCTACAACGGCGAGGGCAGCATCGTGTATCCCGGCCGCGCCGCCGGCTACGACGGCATCGCGTCCAGCATGCGCCTGAAGGCCCTCCGCGACGCCATCGAGGACTACGAGTACCTGGCCATCCTCGAGCGCCTCGGCCTCACGGCCGAGGCGGAGAAGATCGTTCTGCCCCTCGCCGGCTCCTGGTTCCGGTGGGAGAAGAACCCTGCGGCCTACGAGACCGCTCGCGCCGCGCTCGCGAAGCTGATCCAGTCAACCCGGTAGCGCGCCTGGCAGGAGTGTCGCAATGACCACGGCCGTCCGCGCAGGCCTGCTTGGCCTCCTCGGCCTGCTGTTGACCTGGGCCAACGGTGGAGAGGCCGAGCGGCCCAACCTGCTCCGCAACCCCGCCATGGCCAGGCGGGAGGCGGGCAAGGTCGCGCAGTGGAGCTTCCACGGCGATGATGCGAAGCTGTTCCGCTCGGAGGTGAAGGGCGGCCAGCCGGTCATCCGCTACAGCACCCCAGGCCGCTACAGCTCCGCCAACCAGTCACTGCGGCTGAAGCCCAACGCCCTCTACCGCCTCGATGCGCGCGTGAAGGGCACGGGGGGCATCTACCTGCGCGCCCGTACCCATCCGCGACCCGGCGGCCCGTCGGTGCCCCACACCGCCCACGCCGATCCCAGCGCCGAGTATCGGCAGGTCGGCGTGCCCTTCCGCACCGGTCCCGACGGCAAGGCGCTGATCATCATCGGCAACACCGAGGAGGGCGGGAAGGGCGAGGTGACCATCGCCGGCCTGCGCGTCGTCGAGGAGCCCGTCGCCGAGGCGTTCGGGCCGCCGATCCCCGTGAAGCCCGGTGAGGTGACGGTAGTCAGGAAGCTGCTCGTGACCGACTGCCGCGCGTTGAGGGGCTTTCTCGGCGTCCCCGTTGACGGGACGGTGCGCAGCCGCGACTGGGGCGGCGGGGTATGGGAGTACAACCAGCGGGGTGCGGGGGCAGGTGTGGGCTACGCCTATCGCCGCAACGACGGCCTCCACGTCACCCTGGCCGACGCCGAGGGCTTCCACGCCGTGCAGTTCCGCGGCGGCGCCCGAGCGAAGCTCTATCGCGACTGTACCCGCTACGACGACCCGGCGAGCGGCAGGCTCATCGCCGAGGTCCCGCGCCGCTTCGATCGCTCGTGCCTGTGGTTCGACAAGCCTGTTCGCACGGCTCGTGTCAGCTTCTTCGGCGTGGCGGAGGGCCGGATCGCCGACGTCTCTTTCCTCCGGGTCAGCCGAGGCACCGATAGTCTCCCGAAGCCTTCGACGACACGGTTCTACTACCAAGGCCCATCGAGCACGAAGGGGTTCCCGCATCCAGACCTCATCGAGCAGTTTGGCGAGGGCAAGCACGTCGTTTTCGGCGTTGCTGGCGATATCCTGAAGGAGGGACCCTTCCGCCCGAAGAAGGGCGAGGTGTTCCACTTGAATCCGGTGTTCGGGCCTGACACGCCGCTGGGTGCCGTCGGCCTCGACCTCGACGTAGCCGAGGGCCCCAGCCCCGTGCCCTTGACGGCGATGGTGATGGACCCGCTGAACCGCCGGAGCCGCCTGATGGAGGCGCATCTGCTCCTGGCGAAGCCTGGCCGCTGCCGCGTCGTGCTGGATGTGCCCGACCAGATCGTCGCCGAGGACAGCCGGCTGTGGGTCAGCGTGCGCTTCGGCGTCCCCGTGACCCTCAAGAGCATGGCCGTCGAGGTCTATCCCGCCGAGGCCGAGCAGGCTCGTCGCGAGGCACTGGCCTATCGCAAGCTGCTGCTGAGGACCTACTTCTGCTCGCTGAGCGAGGCGCGGCCCTGGATGCGCTGGTATGATGATCGCCGCATGAAGCAGGGCCTCGAGGAGAAGCGCTGGGGGCCGCAACTCCGCGAGCTGGTCATGACCCTCGACCAGTGCAGGCGCCTCGGCCCCGACGACGACCTCGTGCGGCAGTACGACGAGTGGGTCTACCAGAACCACCGCGAGAGGCGGAAGGCGCGGAAGCCCTTCGAGCCGCGCATCGACCAGGTGGCGGGAGCGCCCGAGTGGGCGGTGGTCGCACGGCAGGCGTGGCTGGCCTCGCGGGGCGTCGTCCAGTGGTGGCTCGACCATCGGCTCGTGCCGACCGGCGAGTTCGGCGGCTTGGTGGGTGACGACAGCGACCTCTACCAGAACTTCGCCGACCTGCCCATGTTCGAGCGCAGCGGCGTCGCCGCCCAGGCCGTGGACGGCGCCCGACGCCTGATGGCCCTCGCCGAGGAGACGACCCTCGAGCAGGGCCTCAACCGCCGGACCATGGACCCCCTCCACGCCTACGAGGAGGGCCTCAACCAGGAGGCGCTGCTCGCCTGGTGGGACTACGGCGACCCGGTGGCCCTGGAGCGCTGCATGGTCGCCGCCCGCTCTACCGAGGCACTGACCGTCGTCACGCCCAAGGGACACCGCCACTTCAAGAGCCAGCAATGCGGCGCCGCCGATCTGCGCATGGACCGCAAGACCGACGTGGACGGCCACGCCCACCCGCTCATGTGGCACCCCACACTGGAGGTCGCCTGGTACAACCGCAACCCGCGGGCGCTCGAGCTCCTGACCGAGTGGGCCGACGGCTGGCTGGCGCACATGCAGCCCGGCAAGTACGCCACGTCGGTCGAGGTCGCCACCGAGCGCGTCACGGCCACCACCCACCGCCCGCTCTACGGCGGCTACGGCGGCCTCGGCTCCGCCTTCCTGTTCCTCTATTGGATCACCGATCAGGAGAAGTATCTCGAGCCGTTTCTCCAGGCCTTCCGCAAGGGCAGCCGCAACACCTCGCCCCACCTCATCCTGCCCGAGCTGATCCACCGCCACGGCCTCGCCTTCCTCGGCCCGAAGCTTGAGGAGCTGGTCCGCGGTGAGGGCGCCTCGGAGACGCTCGTCACCGGCGACAAGCGGCCGCTCATCGAGGCGCTCAAGCGCGACATCGCCGAGCTCCAGCGCTTCCCCGCCATGTACACGACCGCAGAGCCCTTCACCGACCGCATCTTCCTCCACACCCTCCGCAACGCCACGGTCGCCTACACCGGCGGCTACGCCACCCGCAACAAGCTCCACCACACCCACGCCGTGAGCTGGGAGGGCCTCGGCACCGACTACGCCGCCCTCGTGCTCAAGGCCAGACGTGACGAGTTGAAGGTGCTCGTCTACAGCTTCGCTGCGAAGCCCCTCGAGGGCATCATGCGCTGCTGGACGCTCGACCACGGCCAGTACGGGTTGCGCATCGGCCCCGACGCCAACGGCGACGATGCCATGGACCAGGCCGCCCACCAGGAGCCGCTTGAGATCCTGCGGGCGACGGCCATCCCGATCGACCTGCCGCCGAAGACGGTCACCATCATCGAGCTTCAGCAGACCAGACGGCTCGACGACGAGCGGCTGCGCGCCGACCTCGCGCTGTCGCCGGGCGAGGTCGCGGTGGCGGAGGGGATCGTCAAGGGGGTGGCGCATAACATCGGCTCGCAGCCGGTCGCGGCCTTCGACGCCGTGCTCTTGGACGCGGAGGGCACGGTCCGGGGCAGGAAGACCCTCGGGCCGCTGGCGGCGCCGACGGACCTCGTGCCCCGGCGCCTCGTCTTCGAGCTGCCGGGCCTGCCCAGGGCCGCGCGGGGCTGGCGCGTGGCCCTCGACCCCGATGGCAAGATCCCTGAGATCTTCGAGGGGAACAACCAGGTGGCGGTGCCGGCTCCCTGACGGCGCAACAGACCACAGGTCCCCTCACTGCGGCTCTCCGGGTTTCTCCAAGCACGCAACCTGTGTGAGCACAATCAGTTAGGCTGCTGTGACAGCGCGCCGACAGGGGTCGGCGCGCTTGTATCCGGAGAAAAGCGCTTGACAACGGCAGCATTATCGGCTAGTATGTCGACCGAGAAAGTGAAGATTACATGCGGCAACGCCCGCCGCACCAGTCAGGAGGTCGATCGCCATGACGTTCCCTGCTGACAGAATCCCCTCTGAGCCCGGTGAGGCACGGCTGCTGGGGCTGTACCCGCAGCGGCAGGACGGCCTGTGGATGCAGCGGGTGAAGGTCCTGGGCGGCGCCCTCAGCCCGGAGCAGTGGCGAGGGCTGGCCGAGATTGCCCGGCGTCATACGCCGGGGACGCCGCTGCACCTGACCACACGGCAGGACGTCGAGCTGCACAACCTGACCGCCGGCCGGATCCCGGCCGTGCAGCGGGGCATTGCGGACGTCGGGCTGACGTGTGTCGGCGCGTGCGGCGATACGCTGCGGAACCTCACGGTCTGCCCGTGCAGCGGCGCGGCCGCGGGTCGGGTGGACCTGTTCCCCGTCGCCTGGGCGATCCGCCGCCGGCTGGAGGCCGAGGAGGGGATCGCGTCGCTGCCGCGGAAGTTCAAGATCGCCCTGGCATGCGGCGAGGGGTGTGGACAGCCCTGGATCAACGACTTGGGGCTGGTGGCCGCGCAGAGGGACGGGGCCTGGGGGTTTCGCGCGATCGGCGCGGGCTCGCTCGGCGCGAAGCCGGCCACGGGGATCGAGCTGCTCGAGTGGCTGCCCGCCGCGGACGTGCTGCCGCTGGCCGTCGCGGCCATCCGCGTCTTCTCCGAGCACGGCGACCGTGAGAACCGGCGTCGGGCACGTCTCCGCCACGCTCGCGAGCGCGTGGGGGACGAGGCCTTCGCGGCCCTGTTGAGGAAGGCCCTCGACGACGCGAAGGGAGAGGGGGGATGGCCGCCGGTCGAGCTGCATGAGCGACGGGACGGCTTCGGAGCGGCCCTGACGCTGACCTTCGCGAACGGCGACGTCACGCCGAACCAGGCGGAGGCGCTCGGCGACCTGGGATCGCGAGAGGGCCTCTGTGTGAGGGTTGCCCCGCATCACCGCGTGGTCGTGTGGGGGCGCGGCGATGCGTCGGTGCGCGAGGGCGTGGGGCAGCACGCCGATCTGGCCGGGGCCGCCAGGCCACAGCCTGCGGTCGTGGCGTGCCCGGGCACGAGGTGGTGCAGCCGCGGGCTGGTGGACACCAGGGCGATGGCGGACCGCGTCCGAGCGGAGCTCGGGGCGGCTCTGCCGGCGACCGCAACGGTCTGCATCTCGGGGTGCCCCAACGGCTGCTCGCACCCGGCGGTGGCCGACTTCGGCCTACTGGGCTGCGTGGGGACCCGAGAGGGGGAGCGGGGCGATGCCTACCACCTCGTGGTGGGCGGCGGCCTGGGGCGCGACGGCCGGCTGGCGGAGCGCATCGGCGTGAAGCTGTCGCCCGACGAGGCCATCGCGGCGATCTTGGAGCTCACGGCATCGGAGGCAGTGAGATGACCGAGCTGGTGGGAGAGCTTCAGAGCGAGTGGGCGGGCCTCGGCCCGCAGGACCTGCTGGAACGTGCCGTCGAGCGCTTCGGCCCGAGGACCGCGCTGGCCACGAGCCTGGCCGCCGAAGACCAGGTGGTGACCGACATGCTCTGCCGCGTGCGCGCGAAGCCGCGGATCTTCACCCTCGACACGGGGCGACTGCCCCAGGAGACCTACGACACCATCGCCGCGACGAACGCGCGCTACGGCATCCGCATCAGGATCCTGTTCCCCGACCGCCACGACGTCGAGGAGCTTGCAGCGGACGACGGGCCGAATCTCTTCTACGGCAGCGTCGCGGCCCGCAAGCGCTGCTGCCAGGTCCGCAAGGTGGCGCCGCTCCAGCGCGAGCTGGCGACCCTCGACGCCTGGATCACCGGCCTGCGTCGCGAGCAGGCGCTCACCCGCAGGACTATCCAGCGCATCGAGTGGGATGAGGCCAACGGCCTGGTGAAGGTGAACCCTCTGGCCGACTGGACCGAGGAGCAGGTGTGGGCCTACATCCACGTGCACGACGTGCCCTACAACCGCCTGCACGACGAGGGATACCGCAGCATCGGCTGCGCACCCTGCACGCGCCCGGTTGAGCCTGGCGACGACGTGCGCGCGGGCCGGTGGTGGTGGGAGACGCCGGAACAGAAGGAATGTGGGCTCCACGTGCAAGGAGGCCGATTGGTCAGGAAAGGCAACGGGTAGATGGGAGAGTGGTAGGTTGGATGGATGGGGCAGACGTGACGGAAGAGGGATGCGCTGATGGACCAGCTCGACCAACTTGAGGCGCAGAGCGTCTACATCCTGCGCGAGGCCCACCGCGAGTTCAAGCAGCTTGTGATGCTGTGGTCCATCGGCAAGGACAGCACGGTGCTGCTGTGGCTGGCCCGCAAGGCGTTCTTCGGCCACGTGCCCATTCCGCTGATGCACATCGACACGGGCTACAAGATCCCGGAGATGATCGCCTACCGCGACCGCCTGGCCCGCGAGTGGCACCTGAGCATGATCGTCGGACGCAACGAGGCCGACTTCGGCCGCTGCGACTTCCCGACGGGGACGGCGACGCGTCTTCAGTGTTGCAGGGCGCTCAAGAGCGAGGCCCTCGAGCACACCCTCAGTGGCGAATGGCCCCGCTGGGTGCTCAGCCACGAGACGGGCGAGTACGAGAAGGCGACCGGCGGCGAGCCCTTCACCGGCGCGATTGTCGGCGTCCGAGCCGACGAGGAGGGCAGCCGCTCGAAGGAGCGCTACTTCTCGCCCCGCGACCGCGAGAGCGACTGGGACGTGGGCGACCAGCCGCCCGAGCTGTGGAACCAGTTCAAGACCGACTTCGCCCCCGGCACCCACGTCCGCATCCACCCGCTGCTCGATTGGACGGAGCTGAACATCTGGGAGTACATAGGCCGCGAGGGCATCCCGGTCATCGACCTGTACTTCGACCGGGGCGACGGCACGCGGTACCGCTCGCTCGGGTGTGCTCCATGCACGAAGCCGGTGGAATCCACGGCGAGCACGGTGGGCGAGATCGTCGCCGAGCTGCGCAGCGGGCGCTTCGCCAACATCGCCGAGCGCGCCGGCCGCGACCAGGATGCCGAGGACGGCGGCGGCCTCGAGACCCTCCGACGCGAGGGGTACATGTGAGCACAGGTCTGGCATGCCTGGCCTCCCGTTCTCCTCGCTCCGCTCCTGGCTTTGCGGGAAGGGATACGGCCCGATGAGCAGCCTGACGGCGGCGCCGCAGACCCAGGGCACCACGAGCCGCGAGCAGATGAGCATCGTGGTCATCGGCCACGTGGACCACGGGAAGAGCACGGTCGTCGGACGGCTGCTGGCCGACACGGGCTCCCTGCCCGAGGGCAAGCTCGACGCCGTGCGCGAGCAGTGCCGACGCACGTCGAGGCCCTTCGAGTACGCCTTCCTGCTCGACGCCCTCAAGGACGAGCAGTCCCAGGGCATCACGATCGACTCCGCCCGATGCTTCTTCCGCTCGGCACGCCGCGAGTACATCATCATCGACGCTCCGGGCCACATCGAGTTCCTCAAGAACATGATCTCCGGCGCCGCCCGCGCCGAGGCCGGCCTGCTCGTCATCGACGCCAAGGAGGGCGTGCGGGAGAACTCCCGCCGCCACGGCTACATGGCCTCGATTCTCGGCATCCGCCAGCTCGCCGTGCTCGTCAACAAGATGGACCTCGTGGACTACGACCAGGCCGTCTTCGAGGCCATTCGCGACGAGTACCGAGCCTTCCTGGCCCACGCCGGCATCGAGCCGTGGGCCTTCATCCCAGTCAGCGCCCGCGAGGGCGAGAACATCGTGGAACGCTCGGCGCGGATGGCGTGGTACGACGGCCCTGCGGTGCTCGCCATCCTCGACAGCTTCGAGAAGCGGCCGCCCCGCATCGATCAGCCGCTGCGCTTCCCGGTGCAGGACGTCTACAAGTTCACTGCCCGCGGCGACGACCGCCGCATCGTGGCCGGCCGCATTGAGGCGGGCACCCTGTGCGTGAGCGACGACATCGTGTTCCTCCCCTCGGGCAAGCGCTCGCGGATCGAGTCCATCGAGGCCTTCAACGCCCCGCCGCGGACCGTCGCCCAAGCCGGCCAGTCCACCGGCGTGACCCTCGAGACGCAGATCTACATCCGGCCCGGCGAGGTCATGTGCAAGATCGGTGAGCCCCAGGCCACGGCGACCACGCGGCTGCGGGTCAATCTCTTCTGGCTCAGCCACCAGCCCATGGTCCAGGGCAAGCGCTACAAGATGAAGCTCGCCACGGCGAGCGCGCCCGTGTGGCTCACCGACGTCGCCACCGTGCTCGATGCCTCCAACCTGACCACCGCGGCCAACCGCCGCCAGATCGAGCGCCACGAGGTGGCGGAGTGCACCCTCGAATCGCTCCGTCCCGTCGCCTGCGACCGCGCGATCGACATCGCCGCGACGGGTCGCTTCGTGATCATCGACCACTACGAGATCGCCGGCGGCGGGGTCATTCTCGAGGCCGAGCGGGCCACGGCCACCCTCGTCGAGCGCCACGTGGCCGAGCGCGAGAAGGCCTGGGATCGCAGCAACCTCACCCCCGTCATGCGCGGCGGCCGCTATAACCAGCGCGCCGCCACCGTGGTCATTGCCGGCCCGCCCGGCGTCGGCAAGGTCGATCTCGGCAAGGCCCTCGAGGAGTACCTCTTCAACTGCGGGCGCCTCGTCTACTTCCTCGGTGTCTCCAACAGCCTGCTGGGCATCGACGCCGACCTCCGGGCCTTCGGTGAGCGCGACGAGTACCTCCGCCGCCTCGGCGAGGTCGCCCACCTGTTCACCGATGCCGGCGCCATCTTCATCACCACCGTCTCCGACCTCGACGACCACGAGCTCGACCTCATCGACGCCCTCAACCGGCCCAGCGAGCTCGTCGTCATCAACGTCGGCCCCAGCCGCTTCTCCCGCCGCAAGCCCGACCTCCAGATCGACCACGTGGACATCCAGGCCCTCCAGAAGGTCCACGCCCTCCTCCAGTCGAAGAGCTACCTCATCGAGTACCACCTGTAGCAGTTGCTCGCCGCAGCGGCCGAGCGTTGACACGCGACGGCCCACCTGATACCCTCCGCCGAAGCTGTGCGCTGTGAGTAGCGGAACACGGACTGATGGCGACGGAACCGTCCTGGCTGCGTTCCCCAGGAGATCATCCAGGAAGGGCATGGGCCATGATGACCCGAATGGCGGCGTTGGCGTGTGTGTGCTGTGTGGCGTTCGGGCCGGCGGGCGCCGCCATGATGCTCCTCGACTTCGAGCGGGATGAGGACGTCGGGATCTGGCACGACGAGGGTAAGGACGCGCTCGGGGCGGACAAGCACCTCGAGCGCGTCAAGCGCTTCGCCGCGTCGGGCACGCACTCCATGCGGTTCGCCACCCCGGCGTGGCGCCCGGCCGAGCACGGCGGCCGCCACAAATGGCCGGCCTTCGAGGGCAAGCCGCCCGTCACCGACTGGTCGCCGTACGACCGCCTGGTGATGGAGATCGTGAACGTCACGGCCTCGCCGCAGCGCCTGATGCTATTCATCACGGACTCGAAGCGCCCGACCCGCAGTGGGCTGATCCACCGCGAGACGCTGCCGCCGTTCGGCTATGTCCAGGCCGTGGTGGACCTGCGTCGCGGCTTCGCCCAGAAGAAGGTGAACCCGGCGGACATCCAGAAGATGCACTTTTTCACCGAGAGCCCGCCGGCGGACATGGTCCTCCACCTCGACCGCTTTCTCCTGCTCGAGCCTGGCGAGGCGCTGCCGACGCTGCCGGCATCGTATCTCCGCGAGTTCGTGGCCATGCAGGCTCCAGGGATCGAGGCGACGCGGCAGGCGGTCGCGGGGGCCGGCGCGCGCATGGCGCGGGCCGCTGCCGGGAAGCAGAGCATCGCGGAGTGGGTGCGCCGTGAGACCGCCGCTCTCGGGGCCGCCGTGTCGGCGCTCGAGGTGCGGCTCCGCACGCCCGACGCATCCGTCATGGCCCTGCCGCAGGAGCTGAGCCGCATTCGCGACCAAGCGGCTGGCCTGGAGGCGCGTCTGGGGCTGCGACTGGGGTTCGAGACGGTCCGGCCGGCGGCGGAGGCGAAGGACGGGCCGGGGCAAGGCGCTGTGGTCGGCTTCGCCGATTCGATGGCAAAGGTGCTCCCGCGCGCCGGCGTTCCTAAGCTGGCCGTCGCTCCCCGCATGGAGGTGCGCCTGGCCCGGAACGAGAAGGAGGCGTTCCAGGTCATTGTCGTGCCTGTGGAGGAGGACCTCCGGCAGGTCGCGGCGCGGGTGAGGGACCTACGGGGTCCTGGCGGCGTCCCATTCCCCGCCGACCGTGTGGACGCAGTCCCGGTGGGCTATGTGCGGACGAAGGCGGTGCCGCCCTATGGGTCGTCCCACGTGGGCTGGTGGCCCGACCCGATCCTCGACTTCATGGATGCAGTGGATATCGCCAAGGGCGACGCCCAGGCATTCTGGGTGCGTGTCCGGGCGCCGAAGAGCCAGGCAGCAGGCCGATACAGCGGCACGCTCGAGGTCCTGGTCGGCGGCAAGCCTGCCTTCACGTTCGGCCTCACCGTCCGCGTCTACGGCTTCACCCTGCCCGATGCCTCCCCCCTGCCTCTCGCCATCACCTTCGCTCCCCACGACCACCCGACCGCCGAGACGAAGGCACAGCAGGCCGAGTGGCGCAAGGCGGACGACTACCCCGTCAATGCGTGGCGGGCGCACGTCGCCGAGTGGGCCGACTTCCTGGCCGACTACTACATCACCTACGACAGCCTCTATGGGTACCAGAACTGGAAGCCCGACTTCGCGCAACTCCAGCGCCTGCACGCACGCGGGCAACTCGGCAGGTTCAACCTGGGCTACTACGGCAAGTGCCCCGCCGACGAGGCAGGCATCGCGAAGTGGAAAACGAGCACCCTCGACCGGCTGCGCCCGCTCTACGAGCGGGCCAAGGCCCTGGGGATTCTCGACCATGCCTACATCTACGGCTGCGACGAGCACAAGGCCGCCGACTTCCCACATGTCGAGCGGGCCGCGAGCCTCATCAAGGCGGCGTTCCCCGACGTGATGGTGATGACCACCACCTACGACCAGAGCTACGGGCTCGACTCCGCCATCGTGTCGATGGACGCATTCTGCCCGCTCACCCCGCGCTTCGACCCGGCCAAGGCGGCGAAGGCCAGGGCCAGGGGCAAGCAGGTCTGGTGGTACATCTGCTGCGGCCCGCACCATCCCCACGCCAACATGTTCGTCGAGTACCCTGCCATCGAGGGGCGGCTCCTCATGGGCGCGCTCACCGCCAAGTACCGCCCCGACGGCTTTCTCTACTACCAGATCAGCATCTGGAACTCCCAGCACCCCATCCAGGACGGGCCGTTCACCGACTGGGACCCCAGGAGCTGGACCAGCTACCACGGCGACGGCTCGTGGACCTGCGTCGGACCCGGCGGCACGCCCCTGGCGACCGTGCGGCTCGAGAACTTCCGCGACGGGCTCGAGGACTACGCCTACGCCCGCGTCCTCGAGGCGACCCTCGCCAGGATCGAAGCGGACCCCGGCCTCGCGCAGCAGCGCGGGGCGTGGATTGCCAAGGCCCGCGCCCTGCTCGCCGTGCCCCAGGAGGTCGCTGCCAGCAGGACGGCCTACACCCGCGACCCCGCCGTGCTCCGACGCTGGCGCGATGGCATGGCGGAGGCCATCGAGTCCGCAGGCATCGACCCCGTCGAGCCGTGGGGGCCTCGATAGACCGGCCGCACACCGCTGGGAGCTTCATCGTGAGTGAGCTGCGCATCGAGACCTGGTCCATGCTGGGGGCCGATCTCGGCCCCGAGTCCCCTCTGCCTCCATTGCGAACGGCGAAGGACCCCCATGAGGCCAAGGGGGCGCCGGGCGTGCCGCAGGACATGCTGCGGAACATGGCCTACGGCCGCGTGCCCAGCTTCCTGCCCTACACGGTGCAGGACGGCTATACCCGCCGCCTGCATCCGCGCGAGTTCCGGGCCGCCGTCCTCGAGAACGAGCACCTGCGTGCCACGTTCCTGCTGGAGCTGGGCGGCAGGTTGTGGTCGCTCGTCCACAAGCCGTCGGGCCGGGAGCTGCTGGAGTGCAACCCCGTGTTCCAGCCAGCCAACCTGGCGATCCGCAACGCCTGGTTCAGCGGCGGGGTGGAGTGGAACATCGGCACGATCGGCCACTGCGTGTTCACCTGCTCGCCGCTCTTCGCCGCACGGCTGCGCTGCGACGACGGGACCCCGGTGCTGCGGCTCTACGAGTGGGAGAGGATCCGCCAGGTCCCGTTCCAGCTCGACGCCTACCTCCCCGACGGCTCGCCCGTGCTGTTCGTGCGGGTGCGGATCGCCAACCCGCACGGCCGCGAGGTGCCGATGTACTGGTGGTCGAACATCGCGGTGCCCGAGACCCCGCGCACCCGCGTGATCGTGCCGGCGGAATCGGCCTTCAAGTTCGGCTACGGCGGCGAGGGATTGGGGTTGTGCCCGATCCCGGACGTGGACGGCACGGACGTCAGCTACCCCACCAACTCGGATCGCTCCACCGACTACTTCTTCTACGTGCCCGACGGCAGACGGCGCTGGATCGCGGCGCTCGGCGAGGACGGCGCGGGACTGGTGCAGACCTCGACCGATCGCCTCAGGGGCCGCAAGCTGTTCCTCTGGGGGCAGGGGCCGGGGGGAAGGCGCTGGCAGGCATTCCTCTCCCAGCCGGGACACGCCTACATCGAGCTCCAGGCGGGGCTGGCGCGCACCCAGGCGGAGCACGTGCCGATGCCCGCGGGCGCCGACTGGGCGTGGCTGGAGGCCTACGGGCTGATGGAGACGGACCCTGCGACGGCCCACGGAAGCGACTGGGCGTCGGCGCAACAGGCCGTCGAGGGCAGGCTCGAAAGCCTGATCCCGCGAGCCGAGCTGGAGGCGGAGTTCGGCCGCAGCAGCGAGATGGCCGATCGCCCGCCCGAGGAGCTGATCCAGCGCGGCTCAGGATGGGGCGCCCTGGAGAACCTGCGCCGGCACGCACGCGGCGAGCCGCCGTTCTGTTCCCAGCGGCTGGTGTTCGACGCGGCGAGCCTTGGGAGCGCGCAGGCCCCCTGGATGGCGCTGCTCCGCGACGGCGCCTTCCCCGATGCCGATCCGACGGCAGAGCCGGCCGGCTACATGGTCCAGGCCGAATGGCGCGAGCTGCTGGAGAGCGCCGCGGCGGCAGGGCGAGCGGCGAGCTGGCTCGCCTGGCTCCACCTCGGGGTGATGCGCTATGGCGACCGCGAGCGCGAGGCCGCGCGTGCCGCCTGGGAAGCGTCGCTCGGACAGGCGGAGACGCCGTGGGCGATGCGGAACCTCGCTGTCCTTGCCCGCGAGGACGGCCGGCTCGACGAGGCGGCGGAGCTTTACCTCGGCGCCTGCCGCATGCGGCCGTCACTGCTCCCCCTGGCGCTCGAATGCGGCCGGGCCCTCATCGCTGCCGGCAGGCACGCGGAGTGGCTCGATCTCGTCGAGGAGCTTCCCGATGCGGTGCGCCTTGCCGGCCGCACCCGCCTGCTGGAAGGGCAGGCGGCCCTGGCAGCGGGCGACTTCGGCCGCGTCCAGGGCGTCCTCGACAGCGCGACGGTCGTTGACGACCTGCGCGAGGGCGAGCGGTCGCTGTCGGACCTCTGGTTCGCCTGTCACGAGCAGCGCCTGAGCGCCGCCGAGGGTATCCCTGTGGACGATGCCCTTCGCGCAAGGGTGCGCCGCGAGTTCCCCGTGCCGGCGGAGCTGGACTTCCGGATGTCGGCTGACCCCCCCGTCTCGTCGTGACCTGAGGCGGCGGTCACGCGGCGCGGCCCCTCGCCTGCGCGTGAAGCTGCTCGAGCGCCGACACGAGATGATCGATCTCGGCGAAGGTGTTGTAGATGTGGGTCGACACGCGCACCCTGTGAAGCGTTCCCTGCTGGGAGGCCGGCACGGTGATCCTGGCGCGCTCGAAGAGGGCCTCGCCCAGGTTCAGGTCGCCGAGGCCGCGCAACATGAACGTGCTGAGCGACCCGGTCATCTCGGGATGGCTCGGGGAGATCAGCTCCGCCCAGTCGTGTTCAGCCATCCGGCCTCGGAGATACCCTGCGAGTTGCCGTCCCCGCGCGGCGATGTGCTCGGGGCCGATCGCCTGCTGGAACCGCACAGCCTCGCCGGCGGCAATCTGCTCTGGCATGCCGAACGTCCCCCATTCCCCAATGCCCCACATGTAGGGCTGGCCGTTGATCAGAGGGCGGCCGGTGTCGTCGGCCGTCGTCCCGTCCCTGCTGTAGCCCCAGCCGACGACAAGGTGCCGCAGTTGCTCCTGGACGGCCGGCGCCGCGTGCAGGAAGCCGACGCCCTTGGGCGCGCACAGCCACTTGTGGCAGTTCCCGCCGTAGAAATCGCAGCCGAACGCCTCCAGGTCCAGTGGGATCATCCCTGGCCCGTGCGCGCCGTCGATGGCGATCAGCGCGCCATGGGCATGGGCGAGCTCGGCCAGGGCCGTCACCGGCACGATCAGCCCTGTGCCCGTGGTGATGTGGCTGCACAGCACAAGGCGGGTGCGGTCGGTGAAGCCAGCCTCGAAGGCTCGGACGACGTCGTCGGGGCACGCTGGCGGTATGGGGATCTCGGCCCGCCGCACCGTGACGCCCCATCGCTGGCTCGCGTTGTGGAGGCAGTTGTTGATGGCGCCGTACTCCTGGTCCGATACCAGGATCTCGTCGCCCGGCTGCCACCCGAGCCCGTTGACGACGACGTTGATGGCCACGGTGACGTTCGTCAGGAAAGCCAGGTCCTCCGGGCAGGCATGGAGGAACCGGCCGAGCCGTTCGCGAGCTTCACGCACGCCCTCCAGCAGGCGGCCGCGATTCCGGGTCGGGTTCAGCTCCTGCTCGAGCAGTGCGTCGAGCATCGTCTCGTAGACGGAGCGGGGAAGGACGCCCCACGAGCCGGTGTTCAGGTAGGCCTGTTCGGGATCGTTTAGGAACGATGTGCGGACCGCATCCCAGCGCAACTCCTCCGAAGCCGTGGTAGGCCACGCAACCGGGCTGGCAAGCATTGCCAGACCTCCTCTCCATCAGCGCCGTGGGCAGGGGGCGATGTACACAGGCACGGGCGGGGAGGGATCTGTGCGGGGAGGCCGGCCGACTGAGCAGCCGGCATCTGCCAGTGTAGCGCTTCAGCCCGGTCGGTCAAGCACAATCTGCCGAGCTAACGAGCAGGCCTCTGCACGTCACGTCTTGGGCGGGTCGTACTGGGGCACCTTCAGCGTCTCGCCGTCCTTCAGGGCAGACTGGTGGGCGATGATGCCCGGGACGGTCATGGCCAGGGCCTCGTAGACGTTCACCAGCGGCTCGCGGTCCTGGAGGATCGCCGTGACGAACTCGTTCGACAGTTGCCCGTGGGAGCCACCGTGGCCGCCGGCCGGCACGCCAGGCGGCAAGGGCGGACGCGAGGTGTCGGGCAGCGTCTTCAGTGCCCCACGGTAGGTCGTGCCCTCCATCCACCCGCGCTCGCCGAATACCCGTCCGGTCTCAACGACCCGGCCCCGGATACCCTTGCACATCAGCATTCGTGACGCGCCACCCTCGCTGGTGCGGAACAAGGCGATCTCGTTGGCGAGCCGGTTGTCGTACCGATTCGCGCCTGGCTGGTACGCCTGGATGGTCCCGGGGAAGCCGACACACGACACCGACGTGAAACGCTTGCCGGTCACACCGACGTAGTACGCCGTCGAATGAGTGGGGTACCACAGCGGAGGGCACCCGACCCGCCAGCCCTTGTAGGAAGCAATCGGCTTGGTTCCGTAGTGGTAGTACTCGCCCTCGGAGTAGATGAGCCGGCCGAAGCCGCCAGCGTGGTAGACCTGCCGCATGGCGTAGCAGTCGGCCCGGTAGCAGCTCGTCTCGGCCATCATGTACTTCAGGCCGGTCTTGCGGACGGTCTCCACGAGCTGCTCGGCCTGCTCGATCGAGCCCCAGACGGCCGGCACGGCGGTCATCGCGTGCTTGCCGTGCTTGAGGCACTCGATGCAATGGCGCGCGTGGCTGGGCGCGTCGGTCGCCACAAAGACCGCCTCGATCTTCGGGTCCTTGACCAGCACCTCGAGCGACGGGTACGACTTGTCGCACCGGCACGCCTTCATCAGCCCCGCGCGGCGCTCGGGGATGAGGTCGCTGACGGCCACGACCTCGACGTTGGGATGGTTCTGGAAGCCGAATTGCGCGCCGAACCGGCAGACGCCGTAGCCCACGATGCCGAAGCGGATCTTGCGGTCGGAGACCGGCTCCCACTTCCTGGCGGCCTTGGCTTGAGCGGCAGCCAACTGGCGGGGAGCCGCCCCCATGGCTGCGGCCAGCGAGGCGGCCCCCAGCGCTCCAAGCACTCCTCGTCGGTCAACGGCACCCTCGGACATGACAGGGCCTCCTTCTCTCGCGGCCTTCCCGCCACGACGCCTTACTTGGCGCCGGGCTGGGGAGCAAGTTGGGCAGTGACGGTGTGGGTATCGTCGCCGCGCTTCGTCTTGATCGGCACCTTCTGCCCCGGCCTTCTGCCGCGCAGGGCGGCGAGGAAGCCGCGGACGGTCGTCTGCTTCTTGCCGCCGAACTCGAGCAGGACGTCGCCGGGCTGGAGCCCTGCCTTCTGGGCGGGGGAGTCGGGGGCGACCTCCCTGATGACGACGGCGCCGTCCTTCTGCTCGACGGTGAGGCCGAGATAGGGGGCGGCCCGCGGGGGACGGGGCGTCATGCCGGGACGCTTGGCCAGCTTGACCGCCAGCGTGAGCTTCTCGTCGCCGCGCGCCACCTCGACGTCGATCTCGTCGCCCACCGCGCGCTCGCCGATGGCCTCGAGCAGCTTGGCCTGGGAGTCGATGGGCTGGCCGTCGAGCGCCGTGATGGCGTCGTCCTTGAGCACGCCGGCCTTGGCCGCAGGCCCCTTCGGCGTCGTCCTGACGACCACGACCCGGCCGTCCTGCTCCTTCGTCTGCACACCGAGAAAGGCGATGTCGGGGACGCGCTGCTCGAGGAGCCAGGCCTTCCAGTCGCGCTCGACCTCCTCGATGGGCTTGCCGAAGACGACCTGGAAGGAGTCGATGGCGGATCGGTCTCGGGCGTAGTTCTCCTTGGCGGTGTACTCGTCGTAGAAGCGCTTGAGCAGGCCCTTCTCGTGCATGTAGAAGAGCATGTAGCGCGACTGCGCGTAGGCGAGCTGGGCGCGCATCATGAACTGCATGTGGTTGAGCTTCACGAGCGCCCGCCACGACAGGAGGCGTCCGTCGCGAGCGGCCTGCTGGGCGGCGACGAGGCGGTGGTTGTGGCGCGGGACCACGGTGCCGTCGCGGTCGGAGCTCTCGAAGAGCGTGGCGAGCCCCTCGATCAGCCAGATGGGGTGCTGCTGGTGGCGGGCGCCCATGTCGGCGTAGTGGAGAGCGTGGGTGAACTCGTGGGTCACGACGCTCATCCGCAGCAGCTTGTGCACCGGCATGTCGCTACAGAAGAGCGTCATGGCGGCCGGATTGAACATGCCGCCGATGCCGCGGCGGAACACCTTGGGCGAGTCGGCCGCGGTGAGCAGCACGATGAAGAGGGGCCGCCGGGGCTTGTTCTGGAACAGGTCGCGCCACTGGCAGTCGGCGTAGGCCTCGAGGCCGCGGCGGACCTCGGCGATCTCGGCGTCGGTCTTCGCGTGGAAGTAGACGAAGTTCCGCGTCTTGTCGAAGAGGCTCCTGTAGCGCTTCGTCGCGATGCCCTTCTTGGCCAGCGCCTTTGTGAGCCGCTCGATGGTCTTCTTCGATGCCTGCTGGACGTACTCGTCCTTCCTGGCGAACAGCTCGCGGTAGGCGGCTTCCTTCCGAAGCGACTCGAGGTCGGTGTCCTGCGCGATGTGGGCGAAGTCAATGAAGCCCTCCTCGACCGCCTTGTGGAGGTAGTCGAGCGCGGTGGGCTTGTCGCCGCTTTGGGCGCAGGCGCAGGCCGCGTTGTAGAGTGCCGTCGGGTCGTCGGGGTGTGACGCGAGGATCTTCCTGCACGCCGCCAGTGCGGCCTTGTAGTCCTTCTTCTTGAAATGATCGAGCACAGTGCGATGGAGCTTGAGGAGCTGCTGGGGGCTCAGCGGCTTGGGCTGCTTGGGCGGCTGCTTCTCGACCACCGCCTTGACGTCGGCGAGAGCGACCAGGCGGGGCTTGCCATCGACGCTCAGGGAAAGGGCCTCGTCCGTCTCGCCGCGAATCTGCCCTTCGAGCTTCGCGCCGTCCTTCAGCTCGACCAGGTAGGTCGCGCGCGTGTGCTTCCGGACCGCGGCGCGGGGCAGCGTCAGCTCCCCGTAGGGCGTGCGGAGGACGACCTGCTTCGGCCCCTCCCGCACGATACGGCCCTTGAGCCGCTCGTCCTGCTTCGTCTCGATCGTGTCTGCGTAGAGCTGCTGGGGGCCACAGAGCGCTGCCAGCAGGACCAGCGCCAGACGCCACGTTCCGCGCATCGCTCACTCCTCGCTCACGTCCATCCCCTCCCGGCAAGCCCACGATAGCCCCCGGCGTCCATCGCGTCAAGCAAGCGTCACGGCGTCGCCGGCTAGAGCTGCCAGGGCTCGCGCATGGTGCGGGCGCGCATGCGGTTGGCGTCGTCGTCGCCCAGGAACTCCTCCCTCGCGGGATCCCAGCGGAGCCGCCGGCCCGTCCAGTGGGCGATGCAGCCGAGGTGGGAGACGATTGTCGAGCGCGCCCCGATCGCCACGTCGCACGACGGGCGGCGGCGGGTGCGGATGCAGTCGAGCCAGTTCTGGTGGTGGCCGACCACGGGCGAGCCGCCTGCGAGCTGGCTGCGCGCCTCTCGGGCGATCTCCGGCGGGTGGCTCTGGAGGTAGCCTTGCCGGCCCACGTGGATCCAGCCCCGGTCGCCGACGAAGACGGCCCCGAAAGCCTGCACTGGGGTCGCATCGTTCCACCCCTCGACGGCGACGGGCCTCTGCCTCGGCAAGCGTCCGCGCGTGACCTGCGCCAGCACGCCGTTGGCGTACCGATAGGTCAGGAGCGGCTGCCCGGCGCCGGGCGGGGTGATCTCGACGGGGCCGCTGCCGTCCATGCCCAGCCCCCACTGGACCACGTCGAAGGCGTGCACGGCGTTGCTCGTCAGGTTCCCGCCGCCGAAGGCGCGGCAGATGTGCCACGGCACCACGAAGCGCGGCTGTCCGTAGTGGTGGTACGCCTTGTTGAACGGCCGCCAGGGCGCAGGTCCGAGCCACAGGTCCCAGTCCAGGCCGTCTGGGACCGGCTCGGCAGGGAGGCTGACGTAGCCCACCGTGCCCGGATGGGTCACGTAGACGATCCGGATGTCCCCGATAGCGCCGTTGCGGACCAGCGTGCAGGCCCTCTGGAACTCTGGGGTGGACCGCTGCTGCAACCCGCTCTGGAACACCCTGCAATAGCGGCGGACCACTTGCACCATCGCCCGCGCCTCGCAGATCGTCAGCGAGACGGGCTTCTCGCAGTAGATGTCCTTGCCTGCCTTCGCCGCCAGTGACGTTGCGAGCGCGTGCCAGCGGTCTCCCGTGGCGATGAGCACGGCATCTATGTCCTGCCTGTCGAGCAGCTCGCGCAGGTCGTTGTATGTCCGGCAGCCTGCATAGCCGCCTGCCTGCTTCGCGGCATACGCGCGCTCCGCAGCAGCCTTGGCGCTCTCGCGCCGCCACCGGTCCACGTCGCAGACGGCGAGCACCTGGGCTCCGGGGTTGTGCAGGCAGCAGTGCAGATGGCCCCTTCCCATCATGCCGACGCCAATGAGGCCGAGGCCGATCCGGCCGCTCGGCGCAACGGCCCCGCCACCTCCGAGGGCAGATGCGGGGACCACCCACGGCAGTGCCACCGCCGCGGACCGCTTCAGGAAGTCGCGGCGGCTCGTCGCTGACCTCGTTCCCCGCATGCCCAATCTCCTTGACTGCCAACCGATGAACGCATCCAGCCCGAACCGGCTGTGACCTTCCACGAGACCATGGTAGCGTTCGTGCCTCCCCGAAGCAACAGGTCCCGTTATCCGGGGACAGGCCGTCCTCCGGCAGATTGACGCTCCCCAGGGGCGGCGCTAGACTTGGGTTCTCTCCCGGCACGGCCCTGGTGCAACAGGCGCGGTGGCCGGTGTTGCACTGGAGAGGAAGCTCGTCAGGCGTCCGCGTCCGACTCGCACGTGAGGAAGCCGCGATGGTGTTCAAGAGCCTGTCCGCTGCGTTGTTGGGTTGTCTGCTGCTGTCGAGCGGCAGGGTGTCGGCGATCGAGGTCCAGGAGTCGGCGCGCCGGATACCTGTGGCCTACGACGTCGATGTGGTGGTGGTGGGCGGCACGAGCGGAGGCGTCGCGGCCGCGGTGGCGGCTGCTGAGGCGGGAGCGAAGGTGTTCGTTGCCGCTCCGCGCCCCTACCTGGGCGAGGACCTGTGCGCGACGTATCGCCTGTGGCTCGAGCCGGGCGAGGTGCCCGCTTCGCCGCTCGCCAAGGCCGTGTTCGCCGACCCGCTGGCCGAGCGGGGGCTGCGCTTCTCCTACGAGGCCGACCAGCCCTCGATGGAGAAGCACGTCGACTCGAAGCCGCCCTCCATGCTCGGCGACGGCCAGTGGGACAACGCGTTCACCCAGAGCGTGCAGTACAACGCCGACACGAACGTGACCCTCGACCTCGGCGGGCCGCGCGGCCTGAGCGGGATTCGCTTCATGCTCTTCCAGAGCCCGCGGAGCTTCGAGGTCGCCGACATCACGGTGTCGGTGAGCGACGACGGCAAGGCGTGGCGGCAGGTGGCGGTGGTGAAGAACGACAAGCTCGGCAAGGGCAGCTACGTGGAGTCGGCGTTCGAGCTCTCCGCGCGCGTCTCGGCCCGCGCGCGGCACGTGCGGTGCTTCTTCCGCAAGGGGCCGGCGGCCAGGCGGATGCTGCTCGGCGAGATCGTGGTCGTGGGAGCCAAGGGCGAGGAGCAGCAGGCCCCGGGCCTGGCCATGGCCACGCCGATGCGCGTGAAGCAGGCGCTCGATCAGGCACTGCTCGACGCCGGGGTGCCCTTCCTCTACGGCTGCTGCGCCACGGACGTGCTGCGCGACGGGTCGGGCCGCATCGCGGGCATAGTGATGGCCAACCGCGCGGGCCGCCAGGCGGTGAAGGCTAAGGTGGTGATCGACGCGACGGACCGAGCCTGGCTGGCGCGGATGGCGGGCGCGAAGTTCGCGCCGTACCCCGCCGGGCCGCAGACGTTCCGGCGCATCGTGGTGGGCGGCGCGGCGCGTAAGGGCAAGGGCGTGAGGTCGCGGGCTATCCCCCTGCGCCGCAAGCTCGGCGGCAAGTCGCCCATCGCCTACGGCACGGGCAGTTCGGCGATGAAGAAGAACCGCCCCATGGCAACCGAGATCGGCGAGCTCACCGAGTATGCCCTCACGATCGCGATGAAGGACGGCTCGTGGCCCTCGTTCGCGGCCGCGGAGCAGACGGCGCGGGACCGCACGTTCCATCCCGAACAGATGGCTGAGTCGGAGGTGCTCTTCCAGGTGCCGCCCGACCCGATGCGCGGCGTCAAGCGGCTGGCGGGCGAGTGGCCGGGGGCAGCGGCGGCCGATGTGGACTGGTTCCGCCCGACGGGGGTGGAGGGCCTCTTCGTGCTCGGCGGCTGTGCCGACGTGCCGCGCCCCGCAGCGGCGAAGCTGCTGCGCCCCCTCGAGCAGATGGCCATGGGCCAGCGCATCGGCGCGGCTGCGGCCAGGCTGGCGAAGGCGACGCCGGCGCTCTCGGACGTGGGGCTGAAGGGCAGCTCGGCCAAGGCGGCGGTGGCGGGCGACACCCGCGAGTTCCTCACAGGGCTCCGTCCGACCCAGCGCGGGCTGCCGACGGTGCCCGCTGCGGCCCGCGCGCTGCCCGTGCTCGGGCGCTACGACGTGGTGGTGGTCGGCGGCGGCACCGCAGGGGCGCCAGCCGCCATCGGCGCGGCCCGCAGCGGCGCCAGGACGCTCGTGGTCGAGTACCTCCACGGCCTGGGCGGCGTGGGCACGACGGGCCTCATCGGCATCTACTGCGCCGGCTACCGCAAGGGCTTCACCGCGGAGACGGAGGCCGGCATCGCGAAGATCGGGGCGCCCTGCTACGTGGTGGGCAAGATGCAATGGTGGCGCACCGCGAGCCGCCGGGCCGGCGCCGACATCTGGCTCGGCGCGCTCGGCGCCGGCGCCTTCGTGGACAACGGCAGGGTCAAGGGCGCGATCGTCGTCACGCCGCAGGGGCGAGGGGTGGTGCTCGCCCGCACCGTGATCGACGGCACGGGCCACGCCGACGTGGCGGCCGCCGCCGGCGCGCGGTGCATGTACACGAGCGGCGACCACATCGCCATCCAGGGAGCGGGCCTCCCCCGATGGGAGCTCGGCGCGACCTATATCAACACCGACTGGACCTACGTGGACGAGTCGGACATGCTCGACGTGTGGAGCGCCTTCGTCACCGCCAAGCAGATGAACAAGACGGCCTACGACCTCGGCCAGCTCATCGACACCCGCGGCCGCCGACGCATCGTGGGCGAGCACGTCCTCTCGCCGCTCGACATCGTCAACCGCCGCACCTTCCCCGACACCATCGCCATCTCGAGCGGCGGACGCCTCGACAAGCACGGCCTCACTATCCACCCCTACTACATGATCCGCAACTGGAAGGGCGGCATCACCTACACCCCCTATCGCTGCCTCCTGCCCAAGGGCCTCGACGGCATCCTCGTCGTGGGCCTCGGCGTGAGCGCCCACGTGGACGCCATCCCCTCCATCCGCATGCAGCCCTGCATGCAAAACCTCGGCTACGCCGCCGGCATGGCCGCCGCCATGGCAGCGCGGCTCGACGGACGCACACGCGACATCGACATCAAGGCACTACAGCAGCGCCTCGTCTCCGCCCAGTGCCTCACGCCCGACGTGCCCCGCCACGCCGACTCGTTCCCCATCCCCGAGGCCAAAGTGCGGGCCGCCGTCAGGACCCTCGCCGCGAAGGACTACTCGGGCCTCGGCGTGCTCCTGGCCCAGCCCGACCTCTCGCTGCCCATGATGCGCGCCGCTTACGCCGACCCCGCCACGGCCCCCACGGGCAAGCTCCGCTGCGCCCACGTGCTCGCCATGATGGGCGACCCCGCGGGCGTGCCCACCCTCATCGAGAAGGTGGATAGCTTCAAGCAGTTCGACACCGACCGCATCGACCGCTACTTCCCCTGGGCCACGTGGCTCGATAGCTACCTCATCGCGCTCGGCCGCTCGCGGGACCCGCGCGCCCTGCGTCCCCTGCTCGAGAAGCTCGCGCTCATCGAGCAGGGGAAAGCCAAGGGCTCGTCGCACAGCCGCGCTATCGCCCTCGCACTCGAGGCGCTCGGTGACCGCCGCGCTGCCGCGCCGCTCGCGAGAGTGCTCAAGAAGACACGCCTCGACGGCGCCGCCGTCACCGCCCTCGACCCGGCCAAGCCCACCCGCCGCGGCAAGGGCGGCACCACCGAGCTTGTGCTGGCCCGCGTGCTCTACCGGCTCGGCGACCACGAGGGGATAGGGGAGAAGGTGCTGCGCGCCTACGCCCGCGACCTGCGGGGCCACTTTGCCCGCCACGCCCAGGCGGCCCTCGACGCCGGCAAAGGCCAGGAGCAGCCGCCCCGTCCCTGAGCCTCCCCCCGCCCGGTACGTTGGCGCGGAGCAGCGCCGCCCGGTCTGGCGGCCGAGCGGCATCGAGAAGACTGAGAGGCAACCCGACCCTGGCGGCTGGTGGAGCGGCTGGGGGTCACTTCCCTCCGATGCAGGCGACGTGCCCGTTCCTGAGGCTCAAGAACAGCTTGCCCTCCGCGGCGGACATGCCATCGAAGACAGGGATGTCGTCGATCTTGATCTCGGCCAGCTTCGTGCCATCCTTCACGGAGACCGCCCGGAGCAGGCCGCCGCGCTTGCCGCGCCAGGCTTCGTCCTGCGCGCTCAACTGACGGTTGAGTTCGTCGTCGGCGCCGGGCAGGTAGCCGAGCATCTTGGTCTCGTCGGCCACGTCGGGCGGCCCGGCGAGGAACAGCCGCCCCTTGCCCAGCACCATGGCGTTTACGAGGAGCCCGGGCGTCCGCACCTGCCAGTGGTGCTTGAACCCGCCGCCGCGTCGCTTGCCGGCGGTCCTGCGCGTCTTCTTGGGCGGAGCCGGAGCTGGGATCGCGGCGGGGTTCTTGTCGGCAGCATAGAGGGTGTAGCTGGCCCTCGGGAGGAGCATGTTGCCGAGCTGGTCGGAGCGGAAGCCGTAGATGCGCGTGTCGTCGAACGCCATGATCCGGCCGCAGGGGGTGATCCTGCGGGTTCCCGCGTACGCGCCCCAGCCCTCGCCGCAGTCATTGCCATAGATCCAGTACGAGCGGTGGAACCACACGTCGTCGAGCAGGCCTGTCTGGCAGAACAGGTGCCGCGGGCCCCTCTCGGTCTGCGACTTCTTGCCTGGCAGGGTCGGGGCGATCCCGAGCCGTTTGCCGTCGAGGTCGAAGTTCTGCTCCTGCATGAAGAGCCGCTTGCCGTCGCTCGAGAAGATGTCGGTGTTCGCCACGGGCATGTACTTCGCGGAGATCAGGGTCTGGAGGTTCTTCCCGGTCTTGGGGTCCTTCTCGTCGAGGGTGTTCTCCGATAGCTTCCTGCCCGTCTGCGGGTCGAGCCGCACGAGTCGCAGGCCGCCGTCGAAGAACACGTTGCGGCCGGCCAGCGCGTAGACGCTGCCGTTGACGATCAGCACGCTGCCGTGGACGGGCCACAGCGACTCGACGTGCTGGCACGAGACGATCTGGGTGTCGGCCGGTGCGACGAGGTAGCGCCAGGCGAGGGCGCCGTCGGCGGCACGGAGGCAGTAGACCCATCCGTCGGTACAGCCGAACAGCACGGCGTCGCCATGGACGGTCGGCGACGAGTCGATCCGGCCGCCCGCGATGTACCGCCACACGACCTTGCCCGAGCCCGCGTCGAGCGCGTAGAGCGTCTGCCGCTCGACCGAGGAGACGAAGACCTTGCCCTTCGCGACGACCGGCTGGGTGAGCTTCCCGCCGATCTCGACGCTCCACTGCTTCGCCAGGGCGGCCGGGATGGGCGACGACGCGGAGCCGCTCCGCGCCGGGTCCCGCCGGTACATAGGCCAGTCAGCGGGATTGCCGACTGCCGACTGCCGATTGCCGATTGCGCCGTACGCCGGGCCCTTCTCCAGGCGGTCGGCTTCCGCCGCCTTCTTCTGGAGCGCTGAGGCGGGGGAGAGGGCGCAGAAGTGTTCGAGCTTCGACTGGTAGTAGCAGCAGCAGGAGTCGGGCGGCTTGTAGAGCAGGCCGTTGCAGGGCATGACGCCGTAGACGCAGCTCCCGCGGACGTAGTTGAAGATCTGCACCTTCGTGTCGCCCGGCCTGTAGAACTCGGCGCCCATCCCATTGGTTATGAGGTACTGGGTGGTGGCACGGCTCGGGTAGCAGCGCGGGTGCATCGGGAAGTGCGGGAGGTTCTTCGCCCTGAAGTCCTTCTTGACCTCGCCGGAGTGGAGGTCGATTGCCTTGAGGTGGGTGCCGTTGCGTTGCGGGGTGCCGGTGTTGGCCGACCAGAGGAGCCCGTCGATAAGGAAGACGTCGTTCGGGCAGTGGTGGCTGGAGTGGAGGAGGGAGCCCGTCCAGAGCTGCTTGCCGTCGGCGGCGGACAGGCCGGTCAGCTTGGTGCCGACGGCGATGACGAGGGTGCCGTCGGAGTAGACGGCCCGCACCGACCCGCCGGTGCCGACGCGCTTGATTGCAGGCCCCCCGGAGGTCCACAGCGGCTTGCCCGTCTTGCGATCCAGGGCAACCACTCCGCTGCCGTTGGCGAAGAAGACCTTCTCGTCGCTCACGGTCAGCGAGAGCGGCGCGACGGGGGAGTCGTGCTTCCAGAGGGTCTGGCCGGTCTCGGGGTTCATGGCGACGACGCTGGCGGGCGCGCTCTGTGGCGTCCAGGCGTAGGTGTTGCTCGCCCGGCCGATCTCCCTGTACGAGGTGCCCGCCGCCTTGTAGTCTATGGGCTTCCTGCCCGGATTGACCAGCAGGTAAAGGGTGCCGCCGCCTACGCCCGCCGAAGCGGACGGGCTTCGTCGCCCTCGCGAAGGCGGGCCGGCGAGGATCACCTCCTCGGTGGCCTTCGTGCCGTCGTAGGTGCGGATCGTCTTGCCCGTGACGGCGTCGAGGGCCGTGAGGGGCTGGGTCTGCCCGAAGGTGACGAAGACCCTGTCGCCGACGGCGACGAGCCGCCTGGGGAACTGCCCCGGCCCGCTCTTCAGGGGCCAGTTGTTCGGGTACCAGTCCTTCAGGGGCCGTCGCCAGAGGACGGTGCCGTTGAAGGCATCGCGCGCGATCAGGACCCATTTGGACGGAAGGAAGATGTGACGCCGGAGCCCCTCATCAATGACGTAGAACACCCTGCCGCCAGCCGACACCATCGCGTGCATGCTGGACATGAAATCGTGGTTGCGCAGCCACTTCGGCTCACCGACCCACTGGATGCCGCGCGGGGGGCCAACGACTCGGTCCAGGCCCACCATGGTCCCCTGGGGATCGTGGTGGTAGTGGGTCCACTCATCGAGCTCGCGAGGGCGCGGCTTCACCTGCTTCTTGCCGTCGGCGTAGGCCACGCCGAGCGGCGCCAGCACCCGCATGATCTCCGCGTCGGGCACGCGGCTCTTCGGGTCGGAGACGACCACGAGATTCACCATG
Organism: uncultured Planctomycetota bacterium; assembly: GCA_964506385.1. Taxonomy (GTDB): domain Bacteria; phylum Planctomycetota; class PUPC01; order DSUN01; family DSUN01; genus CAZDNN01. The sequence goes on along the minus strand of CAZDNN010000003.1, from coordinate 3,503 downwards.
TTGTCCCTGTACGGGAGCGTCCTGCCGTCGAACACCCTTGCCGTGACCTTGCCGTAGAGGCCCTTGCTGCTGATGAGCTCCCGTGCCTTGGCGACGTTCTGGGCGGAAGTATCCAGGCCCTGCACGAGGTAGCCGTCACCAGCGTGCAGCGCCGCGGTCAATGTGCCATCGCCACAGCCGATGTGGACGACGAGCCCACCCGTGACGCCCGTCTCCTTGAGGATGTCTGTCGCGGGGTCTGCGACAGCAAGGCTCCCAAGGACGATGCCTGCGAAGAGGGTCACCGTGCATCTGTTCATGGCGTCTCTCCTTCTGATGCGCCAGGACACTTGGCTGGAGGCCCCATCCGACACGTCCCACGTGGGCTCTTCCGAACTAGCCCCCGAAGGTGACATAGAGATTCTACCAGGGTTTCCTCTCCTTGCAAGCGAGCTCAAGCGCTTCACCGCGCCGGCCCTGCCAGGCGCCGCACAGGCCGAGGTGGAGCAATACGCGGAGCCGGTCTACTGGGTGCCGCGTCACGCCGATCCGCGGCCGACCGGCCGCTTCCGCAAGCCTGTTGCCGTGGTCCGGATGCGCACCGGCTCACCTGTGCTGAAGCTCGACCTGGGGGAGCGGCCGGTGGGGCTCTACGTCGTGCGGGTAGTCGGCGCCGTCGAGACGAGCCAGCTTCGCCCCTTCCGCCAGCCCTTGTTCATCCGGATGGCCGTGAACGACGGGCCAGCCCTCCACGTATCGCCTGCGGTTGGGCTACTGCGACCAGTTCTACAGCGTCGCCGAGCTCTACTTCCATTCCCCCGAGCAGCGTCACTACCGCGCGGAGCTGGCCGTTGACCGGGGCTCTGCGGTGGATCTCCTCGTGCGCGAGGTGATCCTCGACGATGTGCTGGCCGGGACGGTGCGACGGGGCCTGAAGACCCGCACGACCATCGGCCCTCCGGCATCCCACTTCACGGGCTCCACCATCAGCGCTACACGGTGTGCTGGAAGCTCTTCACCCAGGCCGAGTGGCTCATGAGGACATAGGCAGGCCAGCTCCCCGTGGGCCTGCATGTTGCCGGTCGGCAACATGGAATCTTCTCTCTCTGTAACACCTTTCTCGCCAAGAGGTTATGGCCGCGGGGGTATGTTGCGGATCGTCAACACGGGTTTGGCCGATCTACGCATCCTTCGCCCAGCACTGGACTTAGCATGTTGACGATCGGCAACATGGCCCTTCTGCGATGCGGGGTCCCAGCAGGCACGCCCGGTGTGCCGCGGCGACCGTAAAGCAGTGCCACGCTGGCACATGCGGGGCTCGTCCCAGCCGCTGCGCCAGCAGGATCACCCGAATGTGATGCCCCCGCGGGACACGCCGACGGCAGCAGCCCGGCCGGACCGCCCATCGGGAACTGCTCTGTCTATGTCGTGTGCTGACAACGGTTTCCGTAGATTCGGCGGCGCAGGTCGCGACCCGCACGCGATGGCACGAGAATTGCTATGGCGAAAATGGGTTGTTCGGATGTACTTGGCGGTATGCACCGCCGAGCGGGCGACGGAGTGCTCGACCGGCAGTCGCAGACAGGAGACAGGCAATGGCTTGCAGCAGGTTGCGGGCGGTCTTGGCAATCGTCGCAGTCACCGTGGTCGCCCTGGCCACCTCGGCCAGCGCGGAACTCGTGACTGAACTGGGCATCCTGGATCTGACCGCCAACGGGGGCATCAATCCCGCCACGAGCAGCCCATGGCAGGCGGGGGATACGTACCGCTTTGCCTTTGCCTCAAGCGGGCTGACCGCAGCAACGTCGTCCGATATCAACTACTACAACGCGTTCGTGCAGAACCTGGCCAACGCCAGCCCGCTGAACATTGGTGCTGCCCAGGGGGTGACCTGGAAGGCGATCGCCTCGACTCCAACGGTTGACGCCAGAGACAACACCTCGACCAACGTAGCTGTGAACGGCACCGGCGAATCCACCTTTCTTCTGGACGGCACGTCGATCGTGGCCACCGACTACACTGCCCTGTGGACGTTTGACGGCCACACCACTGCCATCAATAAGACCGAATTGCTCACAAATCCCGCTAACAACCTCCCCGGCGGCAGCCAATGGGGCGACACATGGACAGGGACACATCGCGACTCGTACACTCCTGGAGGAAACTACGGCACCAAGGACGCATCGAGCGGCGGAGGTCCGCTGGGGGATCCGGATGGCACGGCCATGCGCGGCCTTTGGCCGTACACGAGCGGCACGCACTGGGTGTGGAGATGGGGCGGAGCTACAACCACCGAGCTTCCGCTGTACGGTCTTTCGGATCCGCTGACCGTCACCGAAGGCGGCGGCGTCCCGGTGGTCATCCCCGTACCCAACGGCAGTTTCGAAGAACTTTACAAACCGGGCACTGCAATCCCCGGGCTGGTATCGCCAGGCGGGTGGACGCAGGGTGTAGGACCAGATTGCCCGATTGATAGCGGAGTGTATGAGTTCTCCGACAATAGCACCGGCCCCGTGGCCGATATTCCCGGATGGGTCGGGGCCGACCGGGATGGGTGGATTGCTCTTGGAGGCACATACGGCCGGGACCAGACTACGGGGAACCTCCAGGGTTCTGTAGCCCGGCAAGCCGCTGCCCCGGATGGAGTCCAGTATTACTTGTCCAACGGTGGACAATGGGGCAATCGGGCCGGCGGACTGATCGTCTCCGACGCGCCTCTGGCTACGGTCGAGGCCGGCGCCACCTACACGCTCTCGATGCTCGCCAATGGCTCGGCGACTCCCATCGTGCTCGAGCTGTTGGCCGGCGGAGTCGAGGTCACGCCCACTTCCCTGGTGGATCCGGTCTTGAGCGGCGAGTGGCAGGAGTTCTCCAGGACGTATGACCCTGCCAGCCTTGCTGGCTTCGTTGGCCAGGATCTCACGATTCTATTGGGGGTCGGTCGCGACGCCGCCGGCACGCAATCCCACTTCGACAGCGTACAGCTCACGGTGCTCCGAGCCGACATCATCCCCGAGCCGGCGACCCTCTCGCTGCTCGGCCTCGGCGCGCTGCTCGCGCTCCGCCGCCGCAGGCGGAGCCGGTAAGGCGACCGGATGCTCGACTGACGATCGCAGAAGGGGGGCAGGCAATGGCTTGCAGCAGGTTTCGGGCGGCCTTGGTGATCGTCGCAGTCACGGTGCTCGCGCTGGCCGGCGCGGCTCAGGCTGTAACCTACACCATCACCGGCACAGCGGGCGGCCACGACAGCTGGAATGACCCCACCAACTGGGACTCCTTTATTGTGCCAACCGGGGCAGTGGATGCTGCCGTCGCCCCCGGCGTCACCGCGCAATGTTGGAACGCCGCAACGCCCATCTACACCGGCAGTCTGATCCTGAACAACAATTCGACGCTCCAGATGGGATGGACTACCAACTATCCTGAGAGCGCGAGGGCGTTGGGCGGCTCTGGCGTCACGATGAACGATGGTTCGGGGCTCCGTCTGAGATTGCCCTCGCCGAATCCTCTGATTCTGCCGCCAA
>CAZDNN010000002.1:23194-39163 GCA_964506385.1 uncultured Planctomycetota bacterium | reverse complement strand
GTGCGCAGGGCCGTGGAGGGGGTGGACTACGTGCTCCACCAGGGCGCGCTCGCCTCCGTCCCACGCTCGATCGACGACCCCATGGGCACCCACGAGGCGAATGCCACGGGCACGCTGCGCCTGCTGGTGGCCGCCCGCGATGAGGGTGTCCAGCGGGTCGTCTTCGCGGCCTCGTCGTCCGCCTACGGCGATCAGCCGGCGCTGCCGAAGGTCGAGTCCATGGCTCCCAGCGCCCTCTCGCCCTATGCCGCCAGCAAGCTCGCAGGCGAGTACTACTGCCAGGCCTTCACCGAGTGCTACGGCCTCGAGACCGTGTGCCTGCGCTACTTCAATATCTACGGCCCGCGCCAGGATCCCGAGAGCGTCTACGCCGCCGTCATCCCCAAGTTTATCACCGCCATGCTGGCGGGCGAGCGCCCGACCATCTTCGGCGACGGGGAGCAGTCGCGCGACTTCACATACATCGAGGACTGCGTCCAGGCTAACCTCAAGGCCTGCACGGCGCCCGACGCCCCCGGCCAGTGCGTGAACGTCGCGTGCGGCAGTTGCTACACCCTCAACGACCTGGTGGCGCTGCTGAACCAGATCCTCGGCACGTCCATCGAGCCGGTCTACGAGCCGGCGCGGGCCGGCGACGTCAAGCACTCTCAGGCCGATATCGCCCTGGCTCGCGAGGTGCTCGGCTACGAGCCCCAGTTCACCTTCGAGGCCGGCCTCGAGAAGACGGTGGCCTGGTACAGGGAGACGGCCTGATGTTGTCCATGGACCTCATCCGCACGAACCCCGATAAAGTGAAAGCGGCCGCGCGGGACAAGAAGATCGACGCAGACGTGGATGCGCTCCTCGCCCTCGACGCCGAGCACCGCGAGCTGCTCCACACCGTCGAGGAGCTGCGCGGCGAGCGCAACGCCGCCTCGAAGTCCATCGCCGCCCGCAAGAAGGCCGGCGAGGACGTCGCCGACACGATCGCGAGCCTCGGCGAGCTCTCCGCCCGCATCAAGGCCCTCGAAGGGCACCTTGGCGACGTCGAGGAGCGGCTGGAGGCCATGCTCCTTGGCCTGCCCAACTGCCCGTCCGACACCGCCCCCGAGGGCACCCGCCCCGAGGACAACGTCGAGCGCCATACGTGGGGCGAGCCGCCGCGACTCGACGCCGAGCCCAAGCCACATTGGGACCTGGCGGCCAACCTCGGGATCATCGACTTCGAGCGGGCAGCGAAGCTCGCCGGCTCGGGCTTCGCGCTCTTCACAGGCTTCGGCTCCAGGCTCGTGCGCGGCCTCATCAACTTCATGCTCGACCTCCATACGACCGAGCACGGCTATACCGAGGTCTGGGCACCCGCCGTCGTAACCCGCGACTGCATGACGGGCACCGGCCAGCTCCCGAAGATGGAAGAGGACATGTACCGCTGCGAGGTGGGCGACCTGTTCCTCATCCCGACGGCCGAAGTGCCGGTGACGAACATCCACCGCGAGGAGATCCTCGACGCCGAGCGGCTGCCCATCTACTACACGGGCTACACCCCGTGCTTCCGCCGCGAGGCCGGCTCCTACGGCAAGGACACGAAGGGGCTCATTCGCGTCCACCAGTTCGACAAGGTCGAGATGGTGAAGTTCGTGCGGCCCGAGACCTCGTACGACGAGCTCGAGAGCCTGCTCGAGAATGCGGAGACGGTGCTCCAGCGGCTCGGGCTGCACTACCGCGTGCTCGAGCTGTGTCGCGGCGACATGAGCTTCGCGGCGGCGAAGTGCTATGACCTCGAGCTCTGGGCGCCGGGCTGCGGGCGGTGGCTCGAGGTCTCCTCGTGCAGCAACTACGAGGACTTCCAGGCCCGCCGCGCGAACATCCGCTTCCGCGAGAAGGGCGGGAAGCCGCAGTTCGTCCACACGCTCAACGGCTCGGGCGTGGCCTTCCCGCGCCTGATCGTCGCCCTGCTCGAGAACTACCAGCGGGCCGATGGCAGCGTCGTCATCCCCGAGCCGCTGCGTCCCTATGTCGGCGGCGTCGAGGCCATCGAGCCGGCTCAGTAGGCCCCTTTGCGTGGGAGGGCGAGGCTCCCGCCGAGCCGCGGGTGGGGAGGCGCTCCGCGGGTCGGCTCGGCGGGAGCCTCGCCCTCCCGGCGTCGCCGACGCTCCAACGTCACGAACAGGGACAGATGTCTCCCACGCCCTCCAACCCCACGCCGCCGCGCTGGATGCTGGTGGGGTGCGCGGTGGCCCTGGTGGCTGGCGGGGTGCTGGCGGCGGGTGCTCTGGTGTTGTTCCGAGCGTCCGTCGTCGCATTCCTGCGGCCGCCGCCGCGCATCGAGTACGAGGAGCCGGAGGTCGTCGAATGGGAAGAGGACAAGGTCGCGACCACGGCCCCCGCCGCGCCGGACACGAGTTCCGTCGCCGCTGTCGCGCCGGCGGCGGTCGCGCCGCCTGCCGTGGCGCTGCCGGTCGCCATCGACCTGTCGAAGCCCGTCCGCATCTCGTGGCCGATGGACATCGGCCGGGATGCGGGGACGGACTCCCGCTGGTGCCTTCGGGCGCGGCAGGGGGCGAGCGAGCTGCTCACCGTCGGACGGGGCGACGCGCTCTACGCCGTCCGGCTGGCCGAGGCGACGCGCTGCCGCGTGTGGTTCCGCGCGCGCTATGACGACGACGGCGTCGGCAGCACCGAGTGCAACAACAGCCTGCTCCTCGTCGTCAACGGCCGGCAGCCGACCCTGATCGGCAACGACAACATCTCGAGCCAATGGGCCTGGCGGCGGGGCCCCGCCGTGGACATGGCCGCGGGCCTCAACTGGCTGCGCATCGAGCTGCGCGAGGACGGGCCGCTGCTGGATCGCCTCGCGCTGGTGCCCGGCGATTCCAAGCGACGGCCAGACGGGCTGGACGACCTCCAGCCTGTCCTCTTCGGCTGCCTCGCAGGCGAGACCGAACCGCTGCGGCCACAGCAGCGCATCCAGGAGGTCGAGATCTTCGCCCTCCCCACTGCCTCGCTGGCCATCGGCAAGGGGCACGTCAACGAGGTCGCGGTCTGCGCCTCGTGGCAGGGGAGGGGAGGCGGCGGCTTCGAGGGCAGCATCGGCATCCAGAGCGCCACCGCGGAGGGCGTGACGGCGCAGGGGGAGCGGGAGATCGCCTGCGGCCCCGACGCGCCCTTCGCCCGCAGCGTCGTGGGGCTCGACTTCCCGCCCGAGACCCCGCGCCGCTCGCACGAGGTAATCGTGACGGTGACGGACAAGGGTGGGAAGGTCGTCTTCCGCGACGCGATGCGTTTCGTCAAGCCCTTCGCCTGGGCCTTCCTCGGCCCGTTTCGCGAGGGCTCGCGCCGCGACAGCCTCCAGCGCATGCGCACGGGGCGCGTCGTGGATGACGCGCGTCCGGCCGAGCGCTCGCCCATGCTCCTGGCACGCCTCCAAGACGTGCAACAGCTCGGGCTGGGCGAGCCGCGGGAGTGGAAGATCGTGGCCGACGGCTCCTGCTGCGACTGGACGGGCGCGGTGGACCTCCAGAAGGTCTACGGCCCCACCGAGGACGCCTTCGCCTACGCCGTGACGTGGCTGGACGCGCGGCACAGCACCTCGCGCCGCCTCCTGTCCCTCCAGGCCGACGACGCGACGTGGCTGTGGGTCAACGGCTTCTTCCTCGTGCAGATGCCTATGGAGCTGCCGAAGGAGGCCAACCGCCTCTGGACGTCGGCCGTGCTGCGGCGGGGGCCGAACCCCGTTGTCCTGAAGCTCACCCAGGCGAAGCGCTACTGGGGCTTCCACTTCGACGTCGTCCGCTGGCACTGGCAGGGCCGCAAGGGCTCCTACGACGTCCTCACCGGCCTCGAGCCCGGCCAGTGGCCGGGGCGCTGACGGGAGGGCGAGGCTCCTGCCGAGCCGTCTTGCGGAGGCTCATCGGACGTGCGGCTCGGCAGGAGCCTCGCCCTCCCAGGGGAAACCGCAGTGTGAGGTGATGAAGATGGCCCGTTCGTTCGCCGTTTCGTTGCTTCTTGTGCTCAATCTGGGGCTGGCGGTCGGTGCGCCCGCCCCGAGTGAGCTCGATGCGAAGGTCGAGAAGAAGCTGGCGGCGGTGAAGGCGAAGCTCGACGGGAGCTTCATCGTCGAGCGGGAGGGCCTCTACGTCATCGCCGGCAACCTGCCGCGAGGGCGGTTCGAGGGCATCCGGCAGTGGACGATCCGCGCGGCCAGCGAGAGGATGTGGAAGGCATACTTCACCAAGAAGCCCGACTACCCCATCGTCGTCTACCTGTTCAAGGACGACAAGACGTATCGCGCGTGGGCGAAGACGCTGTTCAACGACACCAAGGTCAGCCACTTCGGCTACTACCGCCCCTGGGACCAGACGCTGGTGATGAACATCGGGACGGGCACTGGCACGCTCGTCCACGAGCTGACCCACGCGCTGATGAAGCCGGACTTTCCGCGCGTGCCGACCTGGTTCGACGAGGGCCTGGCGTCGCTCCACGAGCAATGCCAGATCGGGCGCGAGACGATCGTCGGGCTGGAGAACTGGCGGCTGGCAGGGCTCCAGAAGGCGATCGAGGCCAAGCGGTTCGTGCCGCTTGCCAAGCTCGTCGCGACCACCACCGCGGAATTCCGCGGCGCGAACGAGGGCCTGCACTACGCCGAGGCGCGCTACCTGGTGCTCTACCTCCAGCGGCAGGGCCTCCTCCGCAAGTTCTATCGCGAGTTCCGCGACAGCCACAAGGACGACCCCACGGGCGAGAAGACGCTGGTCCGCGTCACGGGCAAGCCCATCGCCGACCTCGAGAAGGAGTGGGTGCCCTGGGTCATGAAGCTGCGCTTCCCGCCGCGCTGACGCGGCGGCGCGGTGGGCGGTTGCGGTTGTGTGGGAGGGCGAGGCCCCCGCCGAGCCGCGCTCCGAGCGCCAGCGGCTCCGGCTCCCTCTCCCGCGGGGAGAGGGAAGCCGTTACGGAAGAGAGGGTGCTTCAGTGGGTCACACGATCGGGTTTGTGGGCACGACGGCGCCGCACTCGTTCATGTTTCTCGACACGCTGCGGCTGATCCCCGAGACGGTGGAGCGCATCGCGCTGGTCGAGACGGACGCCGAGCGCATGGCGAAGGCGGGCGCGGACGCGGTCTACCCGACTCTAGACGCAATGCTGGATGCGGAGCGGCCCGACATCTGCTTCGTCATGCGGCCGACCGATGAGGTCGAGGCGCCGGCCATCCGCTGCGCTGAGGCCGGCATCCCCATCGTCATCGACAAGCACTGTACGAACACCTCGGACGCGCTGCGGCGCATCCTGGCGGCCTGCGAGCAGCATGGCGCCGGGTTCACGACTGGCTACACGTGGCGCTACAGCCCCGTGGCGCGGCAGCTCCGCGACTGGGTCGCCGAGGGGGTGCTGGGGCGGGTCTACTGCTTCGACATCCGGATGGTCACGACGTCGGCGGCGGTGCGGAGGCAGGACCCGCAGTTCGCCTGGCTGTTCGACCGCGAGAAGTCGGGCGGTGGCATCCTCATCTGGCTGGCGTGCCACTTCATCGACCTCATTCGCTTCATCCTCCGGCGCGAGGTGACCGCGGTGACGGCCGTGACGGCGCGGCTCACCGAGGTCGAGAGCACGGTCGAGGACGTGGCGAGCGTGTCCTTCGAGCTCGACGACGGCTCGGTGGGCACCCTCCACAGCGCCTACGTGATGCCCGGCGGCTTCGCGACCAGCTACGACACGTTCTTCGGCATTTGGGGCGACCGCGGCGACATACGCTGGTCGCCCATCGTGGGCGGCGTGAACCCGACGGTCCACGTGCGCTCGAGGCATCCCGACTGGGCTGGCGAGCCGGAGCGGACGCTCCACTACGAGGACGAGCTGGTGCCGAAGGCATACGGTGGGACGCGGGTGGCGGTGGACTTCTTTCGCGACATGGTCGAGCGGCTGGTGGCCGGCGAGGAGCACGTGGTGACGGGAGCGGACGCGCTGGCGGTGCTGGAGATCTGCGAGGCGGCATATCGCAGCGCGGACGAGGGGCGGCGGGTGACGCTGGGGGCGCCTCAAGATTGACACTCTGGCCGCGATCTGGTAGGGTTTGGGCCGAAGGGTTGACCCCCAAGGGGCTTGTGGGAAGACGCGTTCCGTGCGCCGACTGCCAGCGATCCTCGCCTGCCTGGCTGCTGCCGCTGCGCCTGGACTCTGCGCCGACGGATGGGGCAAGTTCAGCGCGTGGCAGGCCCGCCGCACGGTGACCATCCCCGCAGCGGAGAAGAACCAGCCGAAGCTGCCCGGGGAGGACTGCTGTTACGTCGAGTTCCGCACCGCCGGCTACCTGGCGCCCGGGGGTCGCGACCTGCGGGTTACGGTGGAGGGGAAGGAGTCGCCGTTCAAGATCATCGACATTGCCGCCGACGGCGTGGTCCGGCTGGTGGCTCCCGTGGCCGACGGCGCGCAGACGATGCGGGTCTACTACGGCAATCCGCAGGCGAAGGCCGTGGCGACGAGCTGGTCGCCTGAGCGCGGGGTGTGGCTCGAGACGCGCAAGTACGCCGGCGGCGATTGCCGGACGCTCGCCGGCATCCGCGCCGCCTGGGCGAAGGGCGAGCGCTACGGGCGGGGGGCCGTCGCGCAGATCTTCCACGGCCTCAATCCCTACGGCCCGTCCGACCGCTACCTGAGCCTCTACACAGGGTGGCTGCTCGTCCCGAAGGACACGACGATTCACTTCGCGGTCATCGCCGACGACGTCGCTCATCTGCTGGTGGACAACCAGGTGGTGGCGGCCAAGACGAGACCCGGGCGCATGCCCCGCCATCAGCGCTTCGCCGGCAAGCCGCTCACCCTCCGCCAGGGGCCGCACCTCATCCAGCTCTACCACATGGAGAACACCGATCTCCAGGCCGCCGGCGCCGCCTGGTGGATGCCGGGAATGAAGCGCGGCGAGAAGTACCTCCATTACCAGGTCATCCCGCCCAAGGCATTCGCCCCGCTGCGCTACGGGCGGCTAACGCACTACGAGGTGCGGGGGCAGGCCATCGGCGCCGACTTCAGCACCGTGAACGCCGGCGATGTGCTGGTGGCCAACGACCGCAAGATGATGATCGTGCGGATCGAGTTCCGCGACACGAGCCGACCCGCCAACCGAGCCCTCCAGTGTCAGCCGCTCTGGGACTTCGGCGATGGGACGACCTCGGAGTCCCGCGACCCCAACCACGTGTATTTCAAGCAGGGCGACTACACCGTGACGCTGACCCTCCGCCGCGGCGGCCAGTCCTGGAAGGTCAGCCAGAAGGTCATCGTCGGCCCTGGCTGGCAGCGCACGTCGCGGCGTCAGTGGGACAAGCCGCGGGATTACTACCCCCTCGTCAAGGACTACCAGTGGGCGAAGATGCCCACCGGCCATCTGCTCGTGGCGGCCCGTCTCTTCGAGGAGCTGGAGAAGCCGGAGGAGATCGTCGCCGTCTGCCGCGTGCTCTACGAGCGCGGGGGTGACCTCGACGACGCGACGTTCGTCCGTCACGCGCTCCTGCTCGGCCGGCACCTGCGCGAGGTCGAGGGCAAGGCGCGTGAGGCCCTGGTCGTCTTCTCCGCCGCCGAGCCGCGTGCGAAGGACGCGAAGACCAAGGCGCGCCTGAGCAACGAGAAGGGCGACGTCTATTACTACTACCTCGACGACCTGGAGCACGCGCTCCAGCAATACACGCGCACCCTCGCTGCCTTCGGCGCGGCGGACGCCACCCAGGCGCGGCTCGCCCAGATCCGCATCGGCGACGTCTACCGCAGCCGCGGCGATGCCAAGGCCGCCCGCCAGGCCTACGAGCGCGCCGCCGATATGCCCATCGCCGACCGCACCGAGGTCGTCCAGAGCGCACGCCGCGGCTCCTTCCCCAGGACGGTCGAGGACTACATCCGCCGCAAGCTCTTCGCCGAGGCCAAGGAGGCACTCAACGCCTGGACCTGGGAGTTTCCCACCGACCGCCTCGTCGGCTACATGTCCCTCCTGCGCTCGCGTCTCGCCCTCGCCGAGGGCAACAGGGAGGAGGCCATCAAGCAGGCGACCCAGCTCCTCCGCGTCAACCCCGACAGCGAGTATGGCGACGACATCCTGCTGTTCCTCACCGACCTCTACCTCCGCGGCAACCAGCTCGACAAGGCGCTCGAACAGGCGACGATGCTGCTGGCCAAGTACCCGGCGTCCGAGCTCCAGGCGGAGGCGCATCTCAAGCGGGCCACCATCAAGCTCCGCCAGGCCAAGTACGCCGACGCGGCGAAGGAAGCGACCGGCCTCGCCGCCAGCCACGAGGACAGCGACCAGGCGCCCAAGGCCCTCCTCCTCGCCGCCACCGCGTACCTCCGTCTGAAGAACAAGGCCGAGGCCATCAAGGCCCTCGAGCGCCTGACCCAGAAGTACCCGACCAGCGACGAGGCCACCCAGGGCATCAAGATGCTCAAGGAGCTGCGCCAGACGTGAGCGTCCACGACCAGCGCATCGACCGCCTGCGCCACGCCCTGCGCGACGAAGGGATCCCCGCCCTCCTCGTCACCGACGGGGCCAACGTCACGTACCTGAGCGGTTTCACCGGCGACTCCTCCTATCTGCTGGTCGCCGCAGACCGCCAGTGGCTGCTCACCGACAGCCGCTACACCGAGCAGGCTGGGCAGGAGTGCCCGCAGTGCGAGGTGGTCGAGCGCAAGGAGACCCTGGTCAAGGCCACGGCCGAGGTCGTGCGGCAGCTTGGGACCGGCCGCGTGGCCTTCGAGGCCGCTGCGATGCCCTACGCCACGTACGAGGAGCTCGGCGAGGCACTCGACGGCGTGGCGCTCGAGCCGCAGAAGGACCTGGTCGAGCGGCTGCGCCGCATCAAGGACGACGAGGAGATCGCGCGGCTCCGCGTGGCCATCGCCGTGGCGGAAGCGGCCTTTCGCGAGACCGTCGGCGGCCTGGCGGCAGGGCAGAGCGAGCGGGAGGTGGCCGCGAGGCTCGACCACGCGATGCGGACCCGGGGCGCGAAGAAGGGCTCGTTCGAGGCCATCGTGGCGGCGCGGCAGCACAGCTCGATGCCCCACGCCCAGGCCTCCGACGCCGTCATCCAGCCCGGCGACCCCGTCCTCATTGACTGGGGCGCCGAGGTCGAGCTCTATTGCTCGGACTGCACCCGCGTGGTGTTCCTGGCGCCGCCCGACGAGCGGTGGCGGGAGGTCTACGGGATCGTGCGCGAGGCCCAGCAGCGGGCCATCGACGCGATCCGCCCGGGCGTGGCGCTCAAGGCGATCGACTCGGTGGCTCGCGACCACATCCGCGACGCGGGGTACGGCGAGCGGTTCGGCCACGGGCTCGGCCACGGCATCGGGCTGCGGGTCCACGAGGCGCCGCGCTTCAGCCAGCAGGCCGAGGGGGAGGTGGAGGCGGGCATGGTCGTGACCGTCGAGCCGGGCATTTACATCCCCGGCTGGGGCGGGGTGCGCATCGAGAACATGATTGTGGTTCGAGAAGACGGCGCCGAGGTCCTGGCGTCGATTCCCAGCGACCTCGATGCCATGATCCTGGGCTGAGAAGGAGTGGACCGCCGTGCCGATGATCACGAGCAACGACCTCAAGAACGGCATGACCCTGGTGGTTAAGGGGCAACTGCATCAGCTCATCCAGTTCCAGCACATCAAGCCGGGCAAAGGCCCTGCCTTCGTGCGGACCAAGCTGCGGAACCTGGCGACGGGGTCGGTGATCGACCACACGTTCCGCGCCAAGGAGCCTGTCGAGCAGGCCATCGTGGATCGGCGGCCCCTCGAGTACATCTACCGCGACGGCTCGTACTACTATCTGATGGACCCCGAAAGCTACGAGCAGACCCCGGTCGGCCCGGAGCGATTCGCGGGCAAAGAGCAGTTCCTCAAGGAGAACACCGAGCTGCTGGTGACGTTCCACGGCAGCGAGATCATCGATATCCAGTTGCCGGACAGCGTGGTGCTGGAGGTGACCGAGGCCCCGCCCGGAGTGAAGGGCGACACGGCGAGCGGTGTCACGAAGCCCGCGACCCTGGAGACGGGTGCCGTGGTCCAGGTGCCGTTGTTCGTCAACCAGGGGGACCGGGTGCGCGTGGACACGCGCTCCGGCCAGTACATCGAGCGCGTCACCGGGTGAATGGGCCCGCCGCGGCACACGATACGGGAGCGATCCCATGGAGATGGACGAGATTCGCGCCATCATCGACGAGCTGACGACGTTCATGGACGACCGGGACCTCGACGAGCTGGAGATCGAGGCCGAGGGATTCCGCGTCGCGCTGCGCCGCGGCGCGCGCAGGGCCGATGCCCCGGCCGTGGCGGTCGCGCCGCACCCGGCCCACCCGGCGTCGGTCCCTGCGGCGGCCGGCGGGCCGGCTGACGCTGCGGCGGAGGACGAGGCCCTCCACATCGTCCACTCGCCCATGGTCGGGACATTCTACCGCGCGCCGGCGCCCGACGCCGACCCCTTCGTCGAGGTCGGCGACGAGGTGACCCCGGACACGGTGGTGTGCATCATTGAGGCCATGAAGGTGATGAACGAGCTGAAAGCCGAGGTCGAGGGGGTCGTCGAGGCCGTCCGGGCCGACAGCGGCGAGGCCATCGAGTACGGCCAGCCGCTTTTCGTCATCCGTTCGAAGCCCTGACGGCGCTTGCCGGCCGAGCCGCCCGTGTGCATAATCATCACGATGGCGGAAGGAGCGCAGGCACGGTGTTCTCGAGAATCCTCATCGCGTCGCGTGGAGAGATCGCCCTGAGGATCATCCGCGCCTGCAAGGAAGTCGGCGTCGAGACCGTCGCCGTCTATTCCGAAGGCGACCGCGGCGCCCTGTACCTCGACCTCGCCGACGCTGCCATCTGCATCGGCCCCGCCGACAGCACCCAGAGCTACCTCAACGTGCCCCACATCATCGCCGCCGCCGAGGTGGCCGACGTGGACGCCATCCATCCCGGCTACGGCTTCCTCGCCGAGATCGGGCAGTTCGCCGAGGTATGTCGTGACTGCCACATCGAGTTCATCGGCCCTACCGCCGAGGCCCTGCGACTGCTGGGCAACAAGGTGGCGGCGCGCGCCCTCGCCAGGAAGGTCGGCGTGCCCATCGTCCCGGGCAGCGAAGGGCCTGTTGACAGCGAGGCCGAGGCGCGCGAGATCGCGCGGAAGATCGGCTTCCCCGTCATGATCAAGGCCGCGGCGGGTGGCGGCGGGCGCGGCATGCGCATCGCGCACAACGAGATGGCTCTCCTCAACCAGCTCGCCGTGGCCAGCGCCGAGGCCGACGCAGCCTTCGGCGACGCCAGCGTCTACATCGAGAAGGTGATCACCCAGGCGCGCCACGTCGAGGTCCAGATCCTCGCCGACCAGCACGGCCGCGTGGTCCATCTCGGCGAGCGCGACTGCTCGCTCCAGCGCCGCCACCAGAAACTCATCGAGGAGGCCCCCTGCCCCATCATCACCGAGAAGCTGCGGCGGCGTCTGGGCGATGACGCCGTCAAGATCGCCTCCGCCGCCGACTACCAGGGCGCCGGCACCGTCGAGTTCCTCGTGGACAGCAGCAACCGCCACTACTTCATCGAGATGAACTGCCGGATCCAGGTCGAGCACCCGGTCACCGAGATGGTCACGGGCATCGACATCGTCAAGGAGCAGATCCGCGTGGCGGCCGGCGAGCGCCTCGGCTTCCGCCAGGACGACATCAGGGTCCAGGGGGCCGCCATCGAGTGCCGCATCAACGCCGAGGACCCCGCCAGCGATTTCAAGCCCAACCCCGGCACCATCACACGCTGGTACCAGCCGGGCGGACCAGGCGTTCGGGTGGACTCACACGCGCACGCCGGCTACCGCATACCGCCCCACTACGATTCGCTGATCGCCAAGCTCATCGTCCACCGCCGCACCCGGGAGGAGGCCCGCATCTGCATGCGGAGGGCCCTCGAGGAGTTCATCATCGAGGGCGTCAAGACCACCGTGCCCCTGTACCTCGAGGTCTTCGGCCACAGCGCCTTTGTCAGTGGCCGGGTTGATACCACTTTCATCGAGAACATGGAGCGAGAGCCCTAGAAGGGAGACAGCTCATGAGTGGACTGCGTCGGATCGCGAACTGGATCGACTTCTTCGTCAGCCTCATTGCGTCGGTCTACATCTTCACGGTCGTGCTTCAGATGGGGCGGGAGGTCGAGGGCTTCTGGCGGAAGGTCTTCACCCTGGGGCTCGACCGGCACGGGGCGGTCGTCTACGCCGGCCTGTTCCTCAGCGTCCTGCTCGTCATCATCGCGCTCCTGCGCGCCGTCCAGCACGTCGGCCGCTACACAGGTGGCCGCTACCTCGTGTTCGACACGCCCAACGGGCAGGTCTCGGTGCGCGCGGGGAGCGTCGAGGAGGTCATCAACCGCACGGTCCGCGCCATGGGCGAGGTGGCCGATGCCGTTGCCGGCCTCGACATGCCTCGGGGAGCCACCGTGCCCAGCGCTGTGACGATCCGCTGCCGGCTCTACAACCGGCCCAATCTCCTGGCCGTCCAGGACCAGATCCGCGCCGTCGTCCGCCAGTGCTACCTCGACATGTTCCCCAGCGAGGAGCCCCTCCAGGTGCAGATCAGCGTCGAGCGCATCGTCTTCAAAAACAGGCCCGCCCAGCCCAAGGCGACCCCGCCGCCCGACCTCGGCCAGGACGACGAGGGCGACGCCGAGCCCATGAGGCCCCAGTACCCCGTCGATGACGGGGGCAAGTAGCGCCCCCGATCGCCGCAAGCATCTCGCGCTCGTGGCCTCGCGCATCCGGCATTGCGCTTGCCGGCTTTTTCCCCTTGATCTCGCGCGCCGGCGCGCTAGAATAGCCTGCGAGGGACCCTCGCGAGCCACACCGTCGCGGCGGCACAGGCGCCGCGGCGTGAGACGATAGACACGCAGGCCGCAACCGCTGCGCCCAGATGGTGAGAGCGCCCATCACGCTGAGGTGTGAGTGGCCGAGAGCACCGACACCACCACTGTCCCCGATGTCGCGCCGGGTCTCACCCTCGACCGCATCGTCGCCGAGTATCCCGACGCCATCATCCAGGTGGACCTCGACGGCCGCATCGTCCTGTGGAACCGCGGCGCCGAGCAGACCTTCGGCTACGCCGCCGACGAGGTCATCGGCCAGAGCATCGACATCCTCCTCCCGCAGAAGAAGAAGTACGCTAAGGAACTCGCCGCGCTCCGCCGCCAGCTCGAGCGCAAGGGATTCGTCCGCGCCCGCGAGACCGTCCGCTGCGCCAAGGACGGCCGCGAGGTCCCCATCCTCCTCACCGAGACCACCTTGAAGGATGCCGAGGGCACCCCCATCGGCAGCTTCGTCATCCTCAAGGACATCAGCGATCAGAAACGGCTCGAGCGCCGCCTCATCCAGAGCGAACGCCTCACCGTCATCGGCCGAATGGCCTCCCACCTCGCCCACGAGATCAAGAACCCCCTGAACTCCATCCTCCTCAACGCCGAGCTCCTCGGCGACGAGATCGAGGAGCTCAGTGGCGAGGACCGCGCCCGCGGCTCCGAGGCGCGGGGCCTGCTCGACGTCATCCTTCGCGAGGTCCGACAGCTCCGCAAGGTCACCGAGCTCTACCTCGACTTCGCACGCTCACCCCGCAACGTCACACGCCGCGTCAGCATCAACGGCCTGCTCCGCCAGATCATCCGCTTCCTCAAGAACGACTGCGCCGAGCGCAACATCCGCATCAACAAGGCTCTCTCTCGCGACCTCCCCTGGCTCACCATCGACCCCGTCAAGCTCCGCCAGGGCTTCCTCAACATCGTCCGCAACGCCATCGAGGCCATCGGCTCCGACGGCGAGCTCACCATCGCCTCCCGCCTCGCAGGCGACCAGATCGAGATCGAGGTCACCGACACAGGCAAAGGCATGACCCCCGACGAGCTAGATCAGCTCTTCACCCCATTCTTCACCACCAAGCACCGCGGCACAGGCCTCGGCGTCGCCTATACCCAGCAGGTCGTCCTCGAGCACAACGGCGAGATCCGCTGCGAGAGCACCCCAGACCAGGGCACCACCTTCACTATCTCCCTCCCCGTCAACGAACGGCAGTGAATGGCCCTGGGGAGGGATACCTTCTTTGAGGAAGAAGGTATCCCTCCCCAGACCCCTCCCTGCCAAGAACCTTGACGCCAATGCAAAGGTCTCTGGAAGGGGGGGCGGGGGGAACCTCTCTCCTCAAGAGAGGTTCCCCCCGGTCTTCCTCCTGACGCCTCGCAGTGCGAGGGCGGCGAGCGCGTAGAGGGCGAAGGCCAGGAGCAGGACGGCGCGGAAGCCAAACGAGACGGCCAGCGTCATGGCCAGGGTGGCGCCGATGACCGACCCGCAGCCGTTGACGCCCCACGCCCACGGCGTGAGCGCCGGGAACTGGCTGGCGACGCGGCGGAGGCCCGACGGAAAGGGCATCCCCATGAAAAACGCCAGGCCCCCCGACGCGAGGCCGGCGATGGGGAACCGCAGCCATGCGCTCGTGCCGGCCAGCGCCCGCAGCACCGGGTCGAGCCACACCCACAGCACCAGGCCAACGAGCACGATGCAGGCCAGGCCGAGGCCGGCCGACCTTCGGTCGCCGTCGAGCACGCGCCCCGCCGTCAGGCTCCCGAGGCCGGAGAAGACCATGAAGCTGGTCAGGACGACCGACGCGGCGTAGATCGGGCTGGCGAGGAACAGCGAGAGCTTCTGCATCATCACGATCTCGATGCACATGTACGCCACGCCCAGGCACGCGAAGTAGACGCACGTCGCCAGCCGCCCGCCGCGCGGGCCGCCTTGCCGCCGCAGGAACAGCAGCGGCACGAGCACGATCGCGAGCCCTGCGACGATCGCCTGCACCAGCGTCGCTACCAGCGCCAGGTAGCCCCAGTCGGCGTACCGCACCCACTGGTCGCCCATCGTCTCGCGCAGGTGGCGGAAGGCCCGCCAGCGGAAGGTCAGCGAGTGGTAGGGCCGATCGTCCGTCGTCGGCGAGATGTCGAGGGGGTAGGAGCTGATGAACGCGTCCCGCTCGCCGGAGATCAGCTTCATCGTCGCATTGGCGTAGTAGGGCTCGGGCAGCTCGTTCCGCTCGTTCACGTCCTCCAGGGGGCCTTCCACAGGGGATCCTCCCGGGCGCGGTCTCAGCCACATCTCGTCCACCCACACCACATCGAAGCTCCGCTCGCGGCAGAAGGCGCGAACTGCCTCGAGCTCTTCGCGCGAGAAGGGCCGCCGGCGCGCGAGAATGGTGACGGTGAACATGCCCCGGATGGCGACCAGATACTCGTTAGAGTGATAGAGCCCGCGTCGCTCCAATGCCTCGACCACCGTGGCCAGCACCCGCAGGGCATCGCTCGGCGGCGTCTTCATCCAGCGGGTTATGCACAGGATCCCGCGGTTCTTGTCGATGTGGTCGAGGTAGGCCTGCAATGCTTCGAGGGTGTACAGATAGCTTTCGTTGAGAGCCGCGACACCCGCGCTGGCGGCGCCGAGGGATTCGACGAGGGGGAGCTGGATGAGGTCGAACGTCTCGTCGGTCTGTGCCAGGAAGCCGCGGGCGTCGGCCTCGACGAGCCGCACGCCGGGCTGCCCGTAGAGGTGCTGGGCGAACTCCGCCTGGCTGCCCGTCATCATCGCAGCGACCTGCGGGTTGTGCTCGAGCGCCGTGACCGAGCGGCAGCCGTGGTAGCGCGCGAGCAGGACGTCGCTGCCGCCGCCGGCGCCGACGATCAGCGTCTTCGGGCGATCTAGCAGGTGGTAGGGCAGGGCGCCTGTGGTGAAGTCGAAGCCCTCGAGCTGCCTGGGGTCAGTGATGTGGTTGATGGCCGACGGCGAGTCGGCGTCGAAGAGAATGGCGCGCTGGCGCGGCTCCGGGCCTGTGTAGGCGACACTGCGGCCCGCGACGAGGCGGATGGCCGGGCCGTCCACCACGTGGATCAGCCCAAGCGGCCCCGTGCGCTGCTCGACGACCCTTGTGTCGGGCAGGTCGAGCATCATGCGGAGCTGCTTGTGCTCGGAGA
>CAZDNN010000002.1:0-23094 GCA_964506385.1 uncultured Planctomycetota bacterium | reverse complement strand
ACGAACGGGACGAAGAGGATGAGGTAGTATGCGAAGAGGTAGAGGTACTGCCGCCAGTCCCACGCGAGCTGGAAGGCATCGAACGGCACCCTTTGGGCGAGGAGGAACGACGCGGGGATCGAGAAGGCGAAGGCTGCGGCGAAGGCCGTGAGGGCGGCGTCAAACCGCCGGAGCAGGCGCTCCCGGAGCAGCGCGATCAGGGTGCCACTGGCCCCGAAGCCGAGCATGGCCACGCTGACGATCATGTAGGCGAAATGGTGCCACCGCGCGACCGACAGCGCGCGCATCAGCGCGATCTCGTAGCCGAGCACGGCGGCCGAGACGCACAGGATGAGGAGAGCCAGACGCATTGGGAACCCGTCAGCGTGCCTTCCGCGTCAGCGGGACGAAGACGACGGGGATAAGGCTCCTGCTCTTGACCTGCCCCTGGGCGTCCTTGGTGACGAGGATGAGGCGCTGGGTGGCGCCGGTCGGGCCGACGGGGATGCACATCCTGCCGCCCGGCTTGAGCTGCTTGACGAGCGGCGGCGGGATGGTCCCCGCGGCGCAGGTGACGATGATGGCGTCGAAGGGCCCGCGATCTGGCCAGCCGTAGTAGCCGTCGGCGATCTTGCACTGGATCGTCTTGTAGCCGAGCCGCTTGAACCGCGCCTTGGCGGCCTCGCCGAGCGCCCGGACGATCTCGATGGTGAAGACGTGAGGCGTGATCTCGGAGAGCACGGCGGCCTGGTAGCCGGACCCCGTGCCGATCTCGAGCACCTTGTCGCCCGGCTTCAAGCCGAGCTGCTGGGTCATGTAGGCGACGATGTAGGGCTGGGAGATCGTCTGGCCGTGGCCGATGGGCAGCGGGCGGTCGTCGTACGCGCGGCGGCGGTAGCCGGCCGGGACGAACTCGTGGCGCGGCACCTGGCGCATCGCGGCCAGCACCGCAGGGTCCCTCACCCCCTCGCGCTGGATGTCCCGCCGGACCATGGCACGGCGCTCCGCCGCGCGGTCGGCGAACCGTGGGCGCTCCCATTCGATTCCCGTGGCGGAGGCAGGTCGCGCGGCGGGCGCGTCGGCGGCTGCCCCGTCGGGCGCCGCGGGTCGAAGGCAAAGCAAGGCGGCCACGGCCACTACCAGAGCCGCCAACCCGGCGAGCCGGGAGCGAATCCCCATCGCCCTCCTCCTGGTTCTGCCCTCTAAGCTGCCGAGGGCCAAGCGCTTAGATGCATTCTAGGCCGCGCTGACAGGGGCGTCAAGCGGAAATTCAGGTTGACTTCCGCCCCCGTAAACGCTATGATCTTAGGGCTACGGGTCACGCGAGCAAACTACGCAGCGACGCGGCCAGGACGGGCTGGCCGCGTCGCGGTTCAGGAGGCAAGCAGCATATGCCACGTCGTCTGAAGAAGTCTGACCTCGAATCCTTCCGCAAGCTCCTGCTCGAGTACCGCCGCGTCCTCGTCGGTGACCTCAATCATATGGAGGAGGGCGCTCTGCGGCGCAGCAAGGACAACGCCGCGACCCTGGATATCTCGAACTTCGCGGACCTCGGCAGCGACTACTTCGAGCAGGACTTCACGATCGGGCTCATCGAGAACTCCGAGCAGACGCTACGCGAGATCGATGCGGCCCTCCAGCGCATCGAGGACGGCACCTACGGCATCTGCGAGGAGGACGGCTCGCCCATACGCAAAGCCCGTCTGCGGGCGCTCCCCTGGGCGCGCCTGTGCGTGGGCTGTCAGCGGAAGCTCGAAGAGGAAGAAGCCCGGGCGCAGTAATGCGGATCCGCTATTGGTACTGGGTGCCTGCCGTCCTCGGGCTCATCGCCGATCTCGTCTCCAAGCATGTCGTCTTCAAGGCGCTCACCGCCGACAGCCGCGTGGCGCTTCTCGGCTCCTGGCTGGTGCTGCGTCTCCAGAAGAACGAGGGGGGCGTGTTCGGCATCCTCCGGGGCAAGGGCTACGTCTTCGTCGCGCTGACGGGCGTGGCATTGGGCTTTGTGGCCTGGATGGTGCGGAAGGCCGACCCCGGGCAACGGCTGCTGCATCTCGCCCTGGGCCTCGTGACGGCCGGCGCCGTGGGCAACCTGATCGACCGCCTGTCGCTCGGCTACGTCCGCGACTTCATCTACCTCGAGCGCATCAACTACCCCGCCTTCAACCTCGCCGACTCCTGCATCTGCGTCGCCGCCGCCATCCTCTTCATCCAGATCCTGCGTGAGGGGAAGGACGGGCAGGCGAAGGGCGGGAAGGGAAAGGCCAAGTCCTGACCGCCCTCAGCGGATCAGCCGGGCCTTCGCCCAGTCGGCGTGGTCGCAGATGTCGAAATCGCGGCCGAAGTCTACGCGGAGGGTGAGGCGCTTCGCCCCCGCCACGTCCACGGCCACCGGGAGTGGGGCGTCGCGGCCCGTGACGGCCTTGCGCTCGAACCTCACTTGCCCATCCACCAGCACCGCCACGTCCACGTTGCCCTTCTCGCCGACCTCCTCATCAATGCCGACGTCGGCGAGGAAGCGGCGGTATGCGCCGTCGAGGGCGTAGGTGAGTTCGCAGCGCGAATGCACGCCGAGGCCCTTGCGGTAGGAGCGGTCGCCGAGGCGCAGGGGATTGCCGTCCACCGACCGGTCGCGGCGATAGCGCCAGACGAGGTCGAAGAAGGGC
This sequence comes from uncultured Planctomycetota bacterium, assembly GCA_964506385.1. Lineage (GTDB taxonomy): Bacteria > Planctomycetota > PUPC01 > DSUN01 > DSUN01 > CAZDNN01. Next base: position 20,452 of record CAZDNN010000002.1, on the reverse strand, counting down.
GTCTCCTTGACTTCCGCGGGCTCGAGGTCGGAGAGGAAGATGAGGCGGCCGCCGCGGAACTCGATGCGCGCGATGCGGTCCAGCGCGAGGGAGAGCGGCTGACCGAAAGCGGCCCCGAGCGCGAGCCGACCCTCCGCCAGCGAGCGGATGGTGCCGGCGACCACGGAGCCATCGTCGGCATGGACCACGGCGTAGACGCCCTTGGGCACCGCCGGCGCCGCGCCGCTGTGGGCCGCGAAGACCAGTGTCTTGAGACGGTCGAAGGTGATATCAAGCTCGCCGAGGAGCTCGGAGCGGAAGCGGACGCCATCGGGGCCGAAGGCCAGCACCGTGCCGTCCACCACGTCGTTGTTGGCGAACAGCAGCCGGTCCTGTTTCTCAGCGGGCCTCGGCGGGCGGGCGGGCTGGGCGACGGGGAACTCGACTCGCGCGATGGCTGCCAGCGGGCACTCCACGGCTGCGAACAGCGGGCTCCGCAGCGCGACGGCGCGGCTGCTCCCGCCCACGATGGTGCCCCGGAGCACGCGCCCGTCGCGCAGGACGAGCGAGGAGTCGCCCGGCCGCGGGGTCGGCCGCTCGTCCCGCAGGTCGATGGCCAGCAGGTCGGCACACGGCACCCGCCGGACCTTGCCGCCCACGCGCAGCACCGCCGTCGGGCCGGCCTCCAGGCCGAGGAGCTCGCAGGCGAGCGTCTCGTCCTCCACCGTGAGCGCCGTCGCCCCGTGCGAGGCGGAGGCAAGCCCGAGCGCGATAGCCAGCAGGCACAGGCGACCCGTCCTCACGGCTGCTCCTTCTCAGGCTCGGGGCCCTTCGCGTCGGCCTGCCTGGCCTGCTTCGCGAAGAAGGCGTATTCGGGCACCTGGAGGGGGTCGATCGCCTCCACCCTGGCGGCGAGCTCGAGGATGCCGCGCTGGAGCTGGTTGTCCTCCTCGATGTCACAGACGAACTCCGCGCCGCGCTCGTCGGCCACCAGGATCCGCAGCCAGGCCCGAAGGAGCCGCCTGGCCTTGTCGCGCCCCACCTCCTCGGCCAGACCCTTGTGCCAGGCATCGAAGTCCGGGTACCGCGAGGCATCAAGCCCGTCGAACTCCGCGAGCTGGGCGAACGTATCTTTGTACTTCTCGAAGCGGGCCGCCGTGTAGCGGTGGAAGTCGCCCTTCTCGCGGAGCTGCTCGAACTCCTCTCGGGTGAAGGTGGGCTCGAACTTCACCTCGACATCGGGCTCCACCCCCTGGCCGTGAATGCTGCGGCCGCTGGGCAGGTAGTACTTGGCGATGGTCAGCTTGAGGCCGGAGCGGGCGGCGGTGGACCGCAGGGGGAAGAGCTTCTGCACGCTGCCCTTGCCGTACGTGGTGGTGCCGACGACGGTGGCCCGCTTGTGGTCCTGGAGGGCGCCGGCCACGATCTCGGAGGCGCTGGCGCTGTGGCCGTTGACGAGCACCACCAGCGGGTAGTCGGGATGGGTGGTGGGGTCCTTGGTGCGGAACTCCTCGCGTCGGGCGATCCGCTTGTTGCGGCCCTCGGTGTAGACGATCAATTTGTCGTGCTTGAGGAACTTATCGGCGATCTGCACGGCTGTCGAGAGCTGGCCCCCCGGGTTGTTCCGCAGGTCGAGGACCAGCGCGGCCATGCCCTTCTTCTCCAGTGCGCGGAGGGCTTTGCCCAGGTCGTCGGCGCTGCGCTGGCCGAAGCTGGTGAGACGCACGTAGCCGACCTTGGCGGGGAGCAGCTTGCTGTAGACGCTGGGCATCTCGATGTCGGCCCGCGCGACCTCGACGGTCCGCCGCTCGGCCGAGCCGGGGCTGGTGACCACGATCGTCGCCTTCGTGCCGGGCTTGCCGCGCAGCGCCTCGACGACGTCCTTGAGCGCCTTCTCGACCTCCTTGACACTTTTCACGGCGGTGGGCTTGCCGTTGACCTCGACGACGCGGTCGTAGGACCGCAGGCCGGCCTTGTAGGCGGGGCCGTGGTAGTTGGGCCGCACGATGGTGAAGACCGGCAGGTCCCCCGTGTCGAAGTGCTTGAGGAACTGGACGACGGCGCCGATGCCGCCGTAGTGGCCGGAGATGTGCTCCCTGAATTTCTGCCACTGCTTCTCGTCGAAGAAAGCGCTGTGGCGGTCGGGGTGGTCGCCGCCGCGCAGGGCGCCGACCATGCCCTGGGCCGCGGCGTTGAGCAACTGGTCGTCGGATAGCGGCTCCTCGACGTGGTAGCGCTGGATGTAGTCTTTGACCTCGTTGAGGAACTGGTCCTGGAGCTTGCCCTCGCGGTTCTTGGGCCGGATGAGCAGGTTCCGCAGGTTGTTGGTTTCGAGCAGGGCGCGCGCGAGCTTGCCTTCGATGGTGGGCTCCTCCTGGAGCTCCTTGAGGATGGCATCTACGGGAGCATCGAAGTCATCGATCTGCGCGAGGGCCAGGGCACAGGCCCTGCGGGTGGCGGGGTCGTTGGCGGCGGCGAGATGCCGGCGGAGCGCGGCGTTGGCCTGCCTGAGGCTCTCCTCGGTTGTGGCGGCGGCCCACAGCGACCGGGCCACCTCGCGGCTCACCGCAGGCGGCAGGGCCTCGTCGTCAACGAGCAGGAGGAGATGGCGCTCGGTCGCAGCGACGTCGCGGGCGTCGCTGCCGAGGATGGTCGCGGCCATCACGCCGAACCCGTCGGCCCGCTTAGAGCGGATGACGCCGACGAGCGGCTCGACGGCATCCTCGGGATGGCCAAGCTCGCAGAGGGCTTTGGCCAGGGCGACCTGTGCCGCCGGGCGGGCGCCGGCGAGGCGTTGCTTGAGCAGGGGGACTGCCTCCTCGCCGAGCTGGGTGAGTTGGCGCTTCGCCGTCCACACCTCGTCGGCGGACGCGCGGCGCAGCTTCCCGACGATCCTGTTCACCTGCTGCCCGAGGTCCTGCGGCGCGGAGAGCGCGGCGCACGACCACAGGGCGGCCACCAGGCACAGGCATGTGGCGGCGAGGGTCATTCGGCGCATCAGCTTCCAGCTCCTTCGGATGGGTCAGTTCCTTTCGTACGGGCCTCTGCCATGATCGCGCATCCGCGGGCCATTCTCAAGCGTTGGCGCCATCACCGCTCGGTGTCCTCGGGCTGGAGGACGGCCGGTGGCTTGACGAGCGGTGGCGGGGCGCCGGCATCCTCGAGGAGCACGTCGCCGAACCATGCGGGGGTGAACCCGCGGATCATCAGGTCGCGGTCGCGATCGAGGAGCATCCCTGGCGTCCAGGAGACCGCTTTCGTGGCTCGGTCGCCGTCGTCGTCGGTGACCGTGATGTTGAAGCCGAGCCGCTGGCCGGGCCGGGGCGGCGGCATCTTCATGTACGCCCAGGGGATAGCGCACTCGTAGACCGTCCCCGAGTTGTCGTCCTTGCGGCGCACGCGGTAGGCGCCTTTGGGCGTCTCGTCCTCGTCCTGGTCGTCCTTGCGTTCGTCCTTGCGGGTGAGGGCGAGGGTGAGCAGCAGGTCGCGGCCTGTGAAGGAATAGCCGTAGCCGCCGTCGTTGTCGCAGTCGATGCTGATGATCAGGCCGTCGCCGACCCACGTGTCGCGCTCGCCGGTGTAGGTGCGGTGGATGTCGTCCGACACGTCGATGGCGAAGTAGAAGTGCTTGGAATCCCAGCCGGTGTAGAGGACGGCGGAGAGGTCGCTGGGCGATGTCCAGCGGCTCTCGCGGACGGAGCGGCCTTGGATCTCCTCGATGTGGGCGGGGCTGTCGAGGACGGCGGCCCGATCGCGCCGCCACGGCTCGTCGATGGCCCCGTCGATGTTGGGCGGCGTGTCGAAGCGCCGGGCCACGATCTGAGGGGCACGCTCGGTGACGAGCGCCTCGCGCAGCGAGTTGAGCTGGTCTTTGAGCGTCGCGTACTGCTCGTCGGTCAGCCCTTCCCGTGTGAGGGCCTTGGCGATGAGCTGGACGGCAGGGGCGGTGTCGCCGCGCTGATAGAGGGCGCTGGCCAGCGGGCCGAGGGCGCTGGGGTCGCCTGCGTCGTGGCGGGCGCCCAGGATGGCGATCCGCGCGTCCAGGTCATCGTCGTCCATGGGCCCGTAGGCGTGGATGCCGCGGTCTGCGCCCAGGCAAAAGAGGTCGCCCACGAGCACCGCCGATACCTGGGTCACCCCCGGCGGCTTCACATCGCCCGCGATCTTCCCCGTCGCGGCGTTCACAAGCACGCCCACCGCCTGACCCGCGTGGCGCCCGGTCACGGCCACGAAGTCCTCGCTCACCGCCAGGTCCGACGGGTGGAAGAGCCGCAGCGGCAGGGTCCGCCAGCGCTCGCCCAGGTCGTCGGGGTCGAGGGCGCGGATGACCAGGTCGTTGTCCGCGTCCTTCTCGGCCAGATACAGCACGTCGCTGGCTGCCGCCGCATCGGCCAGCCCGCCCAGGTGGAGCGACCGCCTGCGCACGACCTTCCCCGTGGCGGGGTCCAGCGACAGGATGGCGACGTTCTGGGCGAAGCTGTCGGGGAGCACGTAGCAGTGCTTGCCCCCGTGTGCGACGAGGACGCGGCTGATGCCGAACTCGGCGGTGGTGCGCCAGAGCGCCTTGCCCGCGCGGAGATCCACGGCCTGGACAGCGCGGTCGCCGAGGATCAGGTAGAGCCGGCCCTTCGCGTCGTCGTATGCGGGGAGGTCGGTGACGCGCCGCTCGGGGCCGTCGAGGGCGATGGTCGGGCCGCCGCTCCCGTCGCGCTGCTCGAGGGCGTAGACCCTGGCCGGGTGCTCGGCGACGACCCACAGGCGGTCGGCCTGGGGGTAGAGGCCGTGCGAGAGCAGGAAGACAGCGTCGTCCACGCGGCCCAGCTCCCGCACCCAGCGGCGCCGGCCGTCGGCCGCTGCTAGCGCAAAGACCTTGCCGCCAGAGGCCGCGGCGAACACACCGTCCTCGCTCGCCGCCAGGGCCACGATCCGACGGCCTTCCAGGCGGCGGCGGCCTCTCAGCGGCGAGGGCGTCAGATCGGCCGCCGTCAGCGGCGCATCCTCGGTCAGCGAGTAGCCCCAGCGGAAGGCGCCGCTCGATGCGTCGAGCGCCACAAGCCGGTCGAAGGTGGCTAGCACCAGGCGCCCCCCCGCCGCCACGCCCAGGCGGTTCCACTCGCTCAGGTCGCGCTGCCACACGAGCTGCCCTGTCTCGGGCAGACGGCACTCCAGGCCATCGAGCGGCAGCGCGTGGCTGAATGACCGCTGCGCCGTGGCGAAATAGAGCAGGTCGCGCGGCAGGCCGGGCAGGGAGAAATGCTCGACCCGGCGATGCGCCACGCGGGTGTAGACCTGCCAGCGCCGCCGCAGGGGCGGGTTGGCCGCCAGGGTCTGCTTCCGCCATCGCCCGAGGGTCTGGGTGATGCGCGCGCGCGCGGGCGATGCGGGCTCGGGCGCGAGGCCGTGGGCGAGTCCGGCCAGCTCGGGCGCCATCTGCCGGGCGTCGGGCATGGCCAGGAGCTTGACGAGTGCCTGCTCGGCGCCCTCGCTGTTGGGGAACCGGCGGGCGACGGCCTCCAGTTCCTGGGCCGTCTGGGCCGCGGTAAATGCCTCGCGGGCCCGGATCTCCTGCGCGGCATAGGTCTGGCGGCCGCGCTCGCGGATGAGGCGGGCGATCTCGGCGCTCGCCAGCGCGCGGGCCCTGACCGACAGACCGCCCGCCGTCTCCAGGCGCGCGGTGGGATAGCCCTCGATGATGGCCTGCCAGGCCGCCACGGCCTCGGCCCAGCGCTCCCCGCGCTCGTGGAGGCGGGCGAGCTGTCGCTGGGCGTCCGCCGCGTCGGCAGGCGTCGGGGCGTGGGCAGCGGCCAGGCGCAGCGCGGCCTCGTTCCCGATGCCACGATAGGTGGCATAGAGGGCCTGCCGAGCCGCGCGGGTGGCGTCGTCCTGCGGCGGCTGCTTCGCCGCCGCGAGGCTGAGGGCCTGCTTCAGCAGCGCCTCGGCCTCCTGGTAGCGGCCGCGGCGCAGCGCGTGGGTGCCGAGGGCGAGGGTGACGTCGGCTGGCTCGGCGTCGCGCCGCGCGTCGAGCTGCTTGCGGGCCTCCGACCAGTCGCCGTAGGCGTGGACGCGGTCGCAGGAGGCCACGAAGAGCCGGCCGGCGGCGGCCATCAGGTTCCCCGGCCGCTCGTCGCCGCTCCATATTCGCTCGACCGAGAGGGAGCCATCGGCCGTGGCTACGCCGAGAAGGCGGTCTGCCGTGGGGATGAGCAGGCGGCCTTGGCAGAGCAGGGGCCGGCCCGCCAGCGAGCCGGGGACATCGGTGGCCCACAGGCGCTTGGCCGTGCGGAGGTCCAGCGCGACCGCCTGGCGGCCGACGACGAAGGCACGGGAGCCCTCCACTCCGACCAGGTAGCGCCCGCCCGAGCGGGGGACCCGCCAAGCCAGCGACCCGTCCACGGCGTCCACGGCCAGCAGCCACGGGCAGTCCTGCGGCGCGGCCAGCGCGAGGCCGCGATGGACGATGACCGGGTTGTTCGCCCAGCGATGGGACCGCTCGATGATGGACTGGCGGAGTCGGCCGCGGAACTCGTGGTAGGGGCGGACCCAGCGGATGCGGCCCGTCGGCAGGTCCACGGCGGCGAGTGCCCCGAGGTTGGTCGAGGTGTAGACGGTGGTCCCCGCGACGGCGGGGGGGCTGCCTGCGGCGCCCATGGCGAGGAAAGCGGTGAGGGTGCGCGAGCACAGGAACGTGCGCCAGGCCACCTGCCCGTCGCGGGCATCCAGCGCCACGAGGCTTGCTCTGGCCTCCTCGCCCAGGACCGTATGGCCGACGACCACCAGCCCGTCCGCCACGACAGGCGCCGTGGTGAAGACCAGCTCCTTCGAGCCGAGCTCCGCCGAGTCCTCGTCGTCCTCGGCCTCTGCTTCCCTTTTCTTCTTCTTGGCGTCCTTCTTGTGCTGGAGCGTGCGTCGCTCGAAGGCGTGGCGCCAGAGGAGGCGGCCGGTGGGCGCGTCGAAGGCGGCCACCCCGGCCTCCAGGCTGACGAAGACGCGGCCGTCGGCACAGGCTGGTGCGTGCAGCGCCTCCGCGAGGCGCAGGCCGGAGGACGGCACGGGGCCATCCGGATACATCCAGAGCGGCCGGCCCGTGGCCGCGTTGCGGGCGTACACGGTGGCGTCGTCGGCCACGACGAGGCGGCCGTCCGCCACGGTGGGGTGGAGCACATAGGGGACAGGCAGGCCGCGGCGCTCGAACTCGCGGCGGCCGGTGTCCGTCACTGCCGCGCCATCCAGCGGAAGCGTCCAGACGGCCTCGCCGACTTCCTCGACCCCGCGGGGGAGGCGCGCGTGGCTGGCGTCGCCGCCGAGCAGCGGCCACTCCTCCAGCGGCGCCGCTGCGGCGAGCGAGACGGGCTGCTTGAGGAACTCGGCGATGCGGACAGGCCGGCCGCCCAGCTCCATCGTCGCGTTGGCGTGGCGCAAGCGAAGCTCATCGGCCACCCGCCTGGCGTCAGCCGTGCGCCCCAGGGCCTCGTAGCAGGCCCACATGCGGGCCCGGACGCTCAGGAGCCGTCCGCCGCGGCCCGGATGGGCCTCGAGCAGCCGCTCCCACGCGGCGAGAGCGCCGACGCAGTCGCCCCGCTCGAAGGCGACGGCGCCCAGGGCGGCGAGAGCGGCGGCGCCATGCTCCGTGGCCAGGTAGCGGCGGCCCACCAGCGCCAGGCGCGCGGGGTCCTTGTCGGCGAGCGCGGCCCCGAGCAGCTCCCTGGCGGCGGCGCGATAGCCCTGACGGTAGAGCTCGAGGGCCGGCTCGGGCAGCCGCGCCAGCTCGAGCGCCGCGACGTCCTGGACGGGAAGGAGGACGGACGGGTCGTCGGGGGAGGGGAGCAGGGGCTGTGGGGGCAGGTCGCCCGGACCGCGCGGCTTGGCGGTGAACTCCGCGGCCGTCTGGAAGAGGCCCACGGCCTTGCGCCACGCACGGGCGCGGGCCGCCTGTCGGGCGGTGTCGAGGAGCTTCTCGGCGTCGCGGCTGCTCTCGAGGTAGAGCGAGCTCTCCTGGACAGGCAGTGCAATCTCGGCGGCGCGGCCGGGCGCGATGATGCTGCAACACAGAACCACGGCGGCCATGGCGGTGCGCCGGGGCGTTCCTGGCTTCATGTCGTGCTCACCCAACGCGGGGCATTGCTCTCGGGGCGGCGGGGCTCTCGCAGAGCCTCCCGGAGTATATCACAATGGAAGAGGCGTGTTCAACCTGGATTGTCCGGGCGAGAGCGCGGTGAAGAGGCGGCGGGGGCACCTGGCCCCGAGCGTGGCATCGGCAACTGCTTTCGGCATCGCGATCTGTCGCCGCGCGCGCTGGCGCAGGCCCCGAAACGCGGGAAGCAGTTTCCCCAGAGCCAAGCGCACGATTTGCGGTTCGTACTGCGTCCAGAGCCCTAGAACTGTCATAGACTTACGAGGATGTAAGCAATTGTAAAAGACCTTGACTCCCTGTCACGGCGAGCGATATACTGACGGTGGAGTGAGGGGCGAGGTCTTGGGCGACAGGGCCGAAGCATACCGAGGCACAGCGATGCGTCAGCATTTGCAGAAGCTGTTGGGGCGCCTGTTGTGCGACGAGCGCGCCCAGGCGACCATCGAGTACGCGCTGGTGGTCGCCGTGACCGTGGGGCTGCTGATCAGCATCTCGGGGATGGTGCTCAACGGCCTGTCGCAGTACTATCGGGACATCACGTCGGTAGTGTGTCTGCCGATCCCGTAGTGGCCCGGGGCATAGGTAGGAGGCGAAAGCCATGTTGAGGCGCTGGCGGAGAAAAGGGCAGTCCACGACAGAGTACATTCTGATCGTGGTGCTCGTCGCGATCCTGTCGATCGGCATCATCACCGTCTTCGGCAACCAGATCCGGGACCTCTTCAAGGTCGCCACCGGCCGTCTGGGCGGGAGCGAGGACGAAGAGCTGACGACGATCGACACGGGCATCGCGGAGACTGCCCGTGGCGAGGTGACCAAGAGCATGTCCGACCTCAAGGACGCGCCGACGAACCCGTGAGCGACGCCCGCGGCCGCGCCCCATTCTGGGGGCGCGGCCGCGACTGCTAGCGAGGCGCCAGTGCCCTACGTCGCGACGGCTCGCGAGGTCATCCTCCTCGCGTTCCTGATCACCATCGTCTTCACGGACCTCGCGTACGGCAAGGCCTACGATTGGTGCACGCTGCCCGCGATGGGCGTTGGCCTCATCCTGGCCACCGTCCTGGGCGGCGTGCGGGGCGGGGACGCCAATCTGGTGAACAGCCTGCTGGGGCTGCTGCTGGCTGGCGGGCTCTTCGGGCTCTTTTACTTCTTCGGCGGCTTCAGTGCGGGTGACGTGAAGATCGCGGCGGCCATCGGCGCCCTGAAAGGGTGGCAGTTCGCGATCTGGGCGATCTTCTACGGGTCGCTTGTAGGCTTCGTGATGGCCATGGGCCTGCTGATCTGGCGAGGCAAGGCATTGCGGGGCCTGCGCGACACGGCGCGAGCGCAGTTGCGGCTGTGGCGCGGCGCGCGGAGCCTGCCTGAGGACAGCCCGGCGAGGCTCACCATCCCGTATGGGGTGGCGCTTGGCCTGGGCGGCCTGTGGCTCTGGTTCATGAGCTACGCTCTTTGATGAGGGGCGACAGGAGAAAGGAAACGCGGCGGAGACCGAGGGGCGCCCGCCGCAGGTGTCTGCCATGCGACGACTCCTGGGTGACGAACGCGCGCAGGTGATGGTCGAGACGGCGATCGCCTTCCCCGTCCAACTCCTCATCACGCTGGCCATCATGCAATTCTGCCTGATCGCCGGCGCGAAGCAGGTGGTCAACTACGCCGCACACGCCGCCGGGCGCGCCGTGCTGGTGGACCTCGATTACGAGCGCGCCGCGGCCCTGGCGTGCAGCCCCATCGCCGGCCAGCGGATCCAGGGCGGCGGGACCTTCGACGCCATCTTCATCCCAGGGCGCGGCTACCTGCCCCACTCGATCGCCTCCCAGCAGAAGACCTTCGCCCGCATCGTCTCGAAGCCCGAGGACCTCACTGACCCCGACGACAACTTCGTCAAGGTCGAGGTCACCCACCACTACGAGCTCATCCTGCCATTCGTCGGCGCCATGCCATGGCGGCCCGACACGAGGACGGAGAGCTGGCACCCGATCTGGGGCGACGTCGTCGTCCACCGCTCGGAGTCCAACCCAAGCCACCGGCTCACCCACAAAGTCCTGCGGCAGACCGTCTCGCTGCCCATCCCGTGGGCCGACGACCTGCACGGTGTGACCGCGCATCCGCCGATCCCCGACCTGTCGTCGGACAGCGACGAGGGCGACTGAGGACCGACCCCGCATGAACGTCCCGCCCGGCAACCCGAGGGCGACCCTCCGACGGCTGTGCTCCGAGGAGTCGGGCCAGGCGCTGGTCTTCGCCGCCCTCACGGCGTTCATGCTCGCGAGCTTCATCATCTTCGTCGCCGACCTCGGGCGCGTGACGGGCACCCGCGTCCAGGTCCAGAACGCAGCGGACGAGTGTGCCTACGGCGCCGCCCTCTACGAGGCGAACGTCATCAGCTCGGTGGCCTACCTCAACGAGTCGATGGCCTATCTCTACTACGATGGGCTGCGCTACGCCGTGGACACCACGCGGACCGGCGTGCTCGCCTCGCTCCAGCGCTACGGGCCGCCATACCCCGACGAAGCCCTGGTCTACAACGACGAGGACGCCGATGCGCCGGGCTTCTCGGGCAGCCCCATCGAAGCCTACGAGCGCGCCTACGGCCGGGCCAGGGAATGGGTGCCCCGCATCGAGCGGACCCTCGGCATGATGTCTCGCTGGGAGTGGGGCATGGCCCTCGGCTGCGAGGACCTCGTGAAGATGGAGATCTTCCGCGCCGCCCGCCAGCACGGCATCGAGGCCGTCGCCGTATACCCCGACATCAAGTTCTACCCAGGCGACGGCATCGAGTTCGACCTCCATATACTCCGCCTCATCCAGGACGGCCGCTGGGTCGGATGGCGAATCTGGAACCAGGAGGGCTACACCGTCGAGGCGCGGAACGTCGGCGAGTACCACTGGATCATCACCAACCCCGACCGCGAGGTCTTCGACATACAGCGGCTCAGCGACGTCACCTACCGCATCCAGACGCCCACCGACGAGATCACCATCGACCGCTTCAGCGACGCCCGCGTCCGCGTCACACGGGTCCGCCACACCAAGGATGGCAACAAGACGACCGTCATCGACACCCGCTACGTCGAGGGCTTCGGCTGGTCCGCCACCATCACCGACGAGAACTACACCGTCGGCTACAGCCCCTTCCGCGACGACGGCTACTGGCTCGAGATCAGCAACCGCCAGACCGGCGAGACCGCCAGCGCCGGCCTGCGGATCGGCCCCAACGGCCACCTCCAGCAGTGGGGCGGCGGCGGATGGAGCGACGTCCCCGGCCAGCAGGACAGCGTCGACGTCGGCGGAACCAACGTGCCCGTCCAGAGCGACCCGCGGGTCATCCGCTTCGGCAACGGCGACTACTTCCGCTTCCCCAACCACTTCCGCCTGAGCGGGATGGACTACTCGATTCCGATCAAGACGATCGACTTCAACGGCGGCCGCGCCACCCTGCTCGAAGACAAGATGCGCGTGGAGGCCTGGCTGCCGATCCCCACCCCAGCCGGCTCGACCCGGCTGCACTTCGTGCTCGACGAGCTGTGGGACGAGCTGATCATCCACGGCGTGCTCCGCAGCTACCACGTGCCGCGCGACGCCCACTGCCGCTGGTACTCGACCCGCGACGGCCACCAGCGCGACCGCCTGTGCCGCGACTGCCAGCTCCTCGAAGGCGAGTGCGACAGCCCCGGCGGCCGCGAGCGCGAGTGGACATACCAGTATCGCAAGGACGCGCCGATCTTCGGCAGGGAGGACATGCGCCGATTCGCACACCACGCCATCTGCGACCGCGACACCTACGCCCAGACCCACGCCTATCAGTACCCCCAGTGGACCCAGTGGTACAACACCGCCCTCGGGGAGCCGAACGGCACCGACTACTACCAGACCCGGCCCCACTGGGGCGCCGACCCCAACTACGACAGCGACGGTGACGGCCACCTCGACTCCGTGCGCCTCTACGCCTACCAGACCGGCGCCCTCAACCGCGACGGCAGCCGCAGCTTCGACCCCCACTGGCGGATGGTCAAGCCGTTCAGCCTCCGCAGCGTGGCGCGCTTCGTCCCGCCGCTCAAGCTCAACGAGGAGTTCTTCCAGTTCGCCCTGACCGTGGGCTGCTGGCGCGGGCGCCACGGGGGGCTCCATCCCGAAGGCCTGTTCCGCAACCCCGCGTGGGGCTACGTGGGTGTGGCGAGCGCGCGAGCGGGCTTCCTCGAGACCGTGAGTGACGATGCGATGGACGTCGGGCCCCACTACCGCTTCACGTGGCCCACCCGCGCCGAGGTCGAGCGGTTCGTGGCCGCGGGCTACGAGAACCTCTACGAGCCTGTGTGGACCGCACACCTGTGGTCGGTGCGCGACGCCATCAAGGACGACCACATCAAGGCCTACGTGGACAATCAGACGGGCCTCTCCTACCTGATGGAGGGCCTGCTGCGGACGTACTGGGTCGAGCCGCTCCCGCCCGGGAAGATCGGCGACGACCCGAAAGAGCGGAGCGAGGTGCCCGGCCTGCTGGCCAAGATGCGCCTGCGGGCGGGGGACCCGCGCATGAACTCGATCGTGCAGCACTGACTGGGACGAGCGCGATGCGTGCCTTCGATCGGCAATCGGAGATCGGCAAGCGGCGGCGACGGGGCGCGGTGGCCACGGAGCTGGCCCTGCTCGTGCCGTTCGTCTATCTGCCGCTGATCCTCGGCGCCATCTACGTCGCGTGGCTGGCCGCGGCCAGGGGGCGGGTGCACGAGGCCAACCACTATGCCGTGCACAAAGCCGGCGACCAGAGGGAGCTGGCGGCCGAGCGGGGGAGCGTGTCTCAGGAGTTCTTCCGCGAGTTCCCAGGCGAGGTGATCGTGTTCGAGGCCGCCGCCGACGATCCGGAGGTGCCCGGCCCGCGGGAGGTGCGCGACCTGTTCGAGGAATACGTGCGGAGCTATAGTTGGCGCCGCGAGATCTGGCACCGCGACGCGCCGCCGCAGCCGCGGGCCTGGGGCGGCTTCACCCTGGGCGGCGGCGGCGTGACATACCAGCAGCGGGTGGAGCCCGGGCGGCCGCCGCGCGACCCGTGGCTCGAGGTCCAGGAGGGCACGGCCTACGCCCACAAGTCCAAAGCCCGCGAGGTCGAGCAGCTCGGCCTGCTCGATGACGAGATCCCTGAGGGCCTCACCGAGCACATGTCCGACTACATGTGGCGGCGGCAGGCACAGGCTATCTACCGCCACCGCTGGCTCCACGACCGCGACCCCGTCGTCGCCGGCGCGAAGGGCGAGCGGGCGTGGAACGCGCAGGTGCCCGCACGCGACGTGGTGAGTCGCGACGTGTGGCAGCCAGAGGCCGCGATCCGCGGCAGCAAGGTGCGCCAGGCACGCGACCAGCTCCCGCCCGGCGCCTGGGTCCGCTCGCGGCTGGGATGCCCCAGCGGGTTACCGGGCTACGAGCTCGACAGCGACTTCATGCATCCGAAGTAGGGGCGAGGCACGACCCGGTAGAGGAACAACCATGCGACCACTCATCCTCAGGCGACTGCGGCGGCGCGGCGACGGCGAGCGGGGGCAGGCGCTGGTGTTCGGCGCCCTGACACTCTTCATGCTCGCCTGCTTCGTCATCTTCATGGCCGACCTCTCGATGGTGACGAGCACCCGCATCGAGATGCAGAACGCCGCGGACGAGTGCGCCTACGCCGGCTCGCTCTACGAGGCCAACGTCGTCAGCTCGGTGGCCTACCTCAACGAGGCCATGGCCTGGATGTACTACGATGGGCTCCGCTACGCCGTGGACACGACTATCGCCGGCACCCTGGCCAACCTCAAGCGCTACGGCGATCACGTCAACGGCCCGAACCCCGGGAACGATCTGGTCTGGCGCGACTACGATGAGGACGCTCCCGCCTGGACGGGGAGCCCGATCGCGGTCTACGACAGGGCGTATCAGCGCGCCCGGGAGAACGTGCCGGAGATCGAGCGGACCCTCGGCATGTTCGCGCGCTGGGAGTGGGGCATGGCGCTCTCGTGCGCCGAGCTGGTCGAGATGGAGGTCAACCGCGTGGCGCTCAGCCACGGCATAGACGCCATCGCCATGTACCCGAAGGTCGATTTCTTCCCCGGCAACGGCGCGCAGTTCGACCTCCACATCCTCAAGCTCATGGAGGGCGGGATGCACGTCGGCTGGCGCGTGTGGAGCGACGACCCCGCCTTCTACGTCGAGGCCCGGCGCCTCGGCGAGTTCTACTGGCGCATCGAGAACACCGAGCACGATGTCTACGAGATCGAGCGCCTGAGCCAGGACCCGCCGACCTACCGCGTCGAGACCCCCGCGCGCGAGATCGAGGTCACCCAGCACTCCGACGACCACGTCAAGCTCGACATGGAAGACAAAGAGAGCGGGGAGATGACCTACATCGACGCCCGCTACTTCGACGGCCTCGGCTGGGCCGTCTCCATGAGCAACGACGAGCAGACGATTGACTACCGGCCGTTCCAGGACGGCTACTGGATCAGCGTCACCGACAGCACCGGCAACACGAGCGAGGCCGGCGTCCGCCGCGACCCGGACACGGGCCGCATCCAGCAGTGGAGCGGCTCGGAGTGGCGGGACGTGCCGGGCCAGCGCGACGAGGTCACCGTGGGCGGCGTCAAGGTGAACGTGCAGATGGACAGCCGCATCTTCCTCGACGAGAGCGGCGAGTCGTGGTTCAACCCGCCCAACACCCTGCACCTGCCCGAGATCACCTACAACATCCCCAACGTCTTCCGGATGGGCGACGTGTGGGTCACGCTGTCCGAGGACTCTGCCCGCATCGACGCGCTCGTCCCCACCCCTGTCGGCCGCACCCTGCGATTCACCATCGACGAGAGCGACATGGAGACGATGCACCTCTACGGCCTGCTGGGACTCACCTACCACGTCCCGGGCAGCGCCGACTGCAAATGGCACGCGAGCCGCGACGGCCACGAGCGGGACCGCCTGTGCCGCGACTGCCAGATCCTCGACGGCGAATGCGACGGCCCCGAAAGCGAGGAGACGGAGTGGACCTACCAGTACCGCCTCGGCCGGCCATACTTCGTCAAGGAGGACCTCCGCCGCTTCGCCCACCACGCCATCTGCGACCGAGACCCGTTCGCACGCGCCAACAACTTCCAGTACCCGGAGTGGACGGACTGGTACGACATCGCCAACGGCGTGCCCCGCGGCCACGACTACTACCAGACCCGCCCCCAGTGGGGCGCCAGACCCAACTACGACAGCGACGACGACGGCGAGAACGACTCGGTCAGGGTCTACGCCGACGACAAGTGGGGCCTCAACCGCGACGACACCCGCGACTTCGACCCCTACTACCAGCGGGTGAAGCCGTGGAACCTCGCGGACCTCGGCCAGGCCACCTGCAAGTTCGCACCACCCGTGGTCCTGAGCGAGGACTTCTTCTTCTTCGGCCTCACCGTGGGCTGCTGGAACGACACCCGCAAGCACCGCACCACACACCTCACGCTCTTCCGCAACCCGGAGTGGGGCATGATGACGGCGGCAAGCGCCCGCTGCGGCTTCCTCGAGCGCGACAGCGGCGGCGACGACGACAGCGGCGAGCACTACCGATTCACCTGGCCCTATCCCGAGGAAGTCGAAGAGTTCGCCTACTCGGGCTACGAGAACCTCTACGAGCCCGTGTGGACCGCCCACCTGTGGCCTGTGACCGACGCCATCCGCAGCGAGCACATCCGGGCGTACGTCGACAACCAGACCGGCCTGTCCTACCTCTTCCACGGCCTGCTGCGCACCTACTGGTACGAGCCGCGCGAGCCCGACAAGATCGGCGAGGAGCCCCGCCTGCGCGACGACGTCAACTACTTCCTGAGCAGAATGCACCTCAACGGTGACAGCATCAGGATGGAAGAGGTCGTCCAACACTAGAGGTGATCCGATGATGTCCTTACTCGACACTCGACACTCGACACTCGACAGGCGGCGGCGGCGCCGCCGCGGCGCCGTGGCGGCGGAGATGGCTCTGCTGGTCTTCTTCGTCTACGTGCCGCTGACGATCGGCGCGCTGCACGTCGCCTGGCTCGCCACCGGCCGCCAGCGGGTCCATGAGGTCAATCACTACTCGCTCTTCGCCCACGGCGACCAGAGCGAGGCGCTCGCCGAGCGCGGCGCGATGGAGCGCGAGTTCTTCCGCGAGTTCACCGGCAGCACCGAGGTCAACGAGCGCGACACCGACGAGCCCGACGTCCCGATGGACGGCGAGCTCCGCGACATGTGGGAGGAGTTCCGCAAGCCCATCTACTACAAGAACGTCTCGGCCCACGGCAGCTTCCACCTCGTGGGCAACACCGTGGTCTACCGCGAGACCACCCGCGTGGACGAGGGCTTCCGCGTGCGGCCCGAGGGGCAGTGCGTGGACAAGTGGAACCTGCTGGCCGACAACATCCCTGAGAGAGTCACCGCGCTGTTCCAGGAGTACATGATCCGCCGGGAGGCCCACTCCTACTACCAGCACCACTGGATCCACGACCAGGACGAGACGATCCAGGGCGGTGGCGGCGTGCGGGGGTGGAACATCCGGGTGCCCACCAGCGAGGTCAGCGAGTACTGGACGCCGCAGTGCGCCATCCGGTACCTCGAGCAGCGCGAGTCGCGCGATCCGATGCCGCCCGCCTCCGACCAGCGGGCCATCATCGGCACGCCGAGCACCTTCCCCGACTCCGAGCCGAGCTACGACTACTGGCACCCGTGCGAGGGCGAGCCAGCAGAGGAAGAGCCGCCGCCGCCGACGCCCTGAGGCCGGCCCGTTGCCCACGGAGGACCCCGACGATGACACTCGACAGGAACACGGTTGCGACCTACGGCTCGCGGCTCGCGCTCATCGGGATCGTGGCCGCCATCGTCCTGGCCGCAGGCTACCGCCAGGGCCGCGCGCGGCTGGGCGACGGCCGGCCCACGTGGGGCGGGCCGTCGCTTGCCCAGGCCGACGTCGGCTTCGCGGCACTGCCCAGCTCGCGGCTCCTGCGCTCCTATGAGGTCGAGTACAACGGCGAGCGCGCCCCCTTCGCCATGTTCCGCAGCTCCCTGACCGCGGAGCAGGTCATCGGCCAGTTCGAGGCCCGCTACGACGCGGCAGAGGGCGAGGCGAAGCCGACCGAGGGCAACATGGTGCGGGTCGTCACCCGCGGCTACTGCATGTCCGGCGCCGTGGACAGCTCTGGCGAGACGGTGGGCATCGTCGCCTTCGACGACCCGAAGGCCGGCGGCTGCACCTACTTCGTCGGCCGGGGCGGCGGCAAGGCCAAGGGCTGGCGCCACGGCGACGTGGCCGGCGCCGAGGTCCCCGGCATCCCCCGTCCGCTGCGCTCGCGCCGGATCCTCTGCATCGATGGCCTGGGCGGCATCCCCTCGCGGCTGCTCGTCTACGAGGGGTTCGGCGCCATCTCCGACACCGTCGAGCTCTTCGCCGCCGAGATGCCCAGGGCGGGCTGGACCCGCAACACCGACGCCGAGCGGGTCCTGGCCAAGAACGTCCGCGGCGTCCTGCTGTCATTCGTCCAGGGCTCGAAGCGGGCGATGGTCTACATCGAGCGCGACGAAGGGGCCGGCACGGTCCGCACGGCCGTCGCGTACACCGTCAAGGGCTGGCTCCCGCCCGACCGGGGGATCTAGCCCGCCCATGACAGGGTCGGACACAAGGGTCTTGGACTTCCCTGGCGGCTTCCGCTACCATATGCCTGCCCGGCGCGGCGCCGGGCGACCTGCGTGGCTGAACCGGCTCCCCGAGGCGCGCTGACGAGGAGAGGCGCATGCGCACGAAGATCGCACTGCTGTTCGCCGTCGTACTCGGCATCCTGGCGGTCCTGGGCATCCAGGCCTACCTGAGTGGCGAACGAGACAAGTTCGCCAGGGAGAAGACCCTCGTGGGCATCACCGTGGCCCGCGAGACGCTCCCTGCGGGGACGATCCTGAAGGCGACCCACATCGACGAGCGGCTGGTGGACGAGGCCGCGGTGACCAGCAGCCACGTCCTCTGGGAGCAGGTCAAGCCCTACATCGGCCGCGAGCTCACCCGCCGCGTGCCCGCGCAGCGCGCGCTCCTCCACGAGTACTTCCTCACGCCTCCCGACGCCCAGCAGTTCGAGGCCAGGAAAGTCGATACCGAGATGCGCGCCATCACCATCGGCACCGACCAGATCGCCGGGGTGGCGAACCTCATCACCCCGGGCGCGCGGGTGGACATCCTGTGCACGTTCCGCGTCGCCGCCCGCGGCCCGGAGAGCGCCGCCACGGTGGTCACGAAGGTCATCGCCCGCAACGTGCAGATCCTGGCGGTGGACAACCGCACGGACATCCGGATCCCTGTCCGCGGCGGGCGCACCCGCAGCGCCTTCGACCAGGGCTACAGCTCAGTCACTGTCCACGTCTCGCCCATGGAGGCCTCGCTGCTCGTCTTCGCGCAGCAGACCGGCAAGATCACCTTCGCCCTGCGCAACCGCGAGGACACCGACTACCGCGAGGTCAACGACATCACCCTCAGCGAGTTCGACGCCCTCGTCGCCGAGGCCGCGCGCCGGCGCAAGGAGCGCCTCGAGCGCCAGCCCACCAGCCGCGCACCGCGCTAGCCCGGCCGAGCCGGCGGCCGAACGTGGCCCAGCCCGGCCATCTTGCAGGTGGACGCCACATGCCCTGGCTTCAGATCACCGACCGCGACACAGGCGCAGTCGAGCGCGTCGTCATCACCAAGCCCAGCTTCGTCATCGGCAAGCTCGGCTCCAACGACCTGTGCCTCGACAAGCAGAACATCTCCCGCGCACACTGCCAGATCGTCTCGATCAACGGCAACTACATCATCCGCGACCTCGGCTCCCGCAACGGCACGTACGTCGAAGGCCGTCGCATCGCCGGCGAGGTGCCCCTCCAGGACGGCACGCGCATCGACCTCGGCGCCATCCACATCATCTTCCACGCCACGCAGGCCGAGGACACCCGCGCCAAGCCGGCGCCGGGCACGCGCTCCCGGGTACAGGCGCAGCGGACCGCTCGCGCCGCCACCGCCGCCGCACCCGGCGACACCCGCCGACTCGTGCCCTCAGAGCTCAAGAAGAAGATCCACGAGCGGCTCCTCGCAGACCTCGATCTGCGCCATACCGACATCACTGAGGACACCGAGGACGAGCTCCGCGAGAAGGCCGAGCGCGTGGTCAGCAACATCGTCGCTACCCTCGGCGACGAGATCCCCGTCTGGCTGCCGCAGCGCCAGCTCATCAAGGAGATCGTGGACGAGGCCGTCGGCCTCGGCCCCATCGAGGACCTGCTCCGCGACCCCGAGATCGACGAGATCATGGTCAACGACTGGGACCGGATATACGTCGAGCGCCGCGGCAAGATCGAGCTCACCGACAAGAGCTTCACCGACCGCGGGCAGGTTATCCACATCATCCGCCGCATCATCGCCCCCCTCGGCCGCCGCATCGACGAGAGCAGCCCCATGGTGGACGCCCGCCTCCGCGACGGCTCCCGTGTCAACGCCATCATCGCCCCCCTCGCACTCACCGGCCCCACCCTCACCATCCGCAAGTTCAGCCAGACCCCCTTCACCGAGAAAGACCTCATCGGCTTCGGCACCCTGACCCAGCAGATCGTGGATTTCCTCAAGCTCGCCGTCACCTACCGCAGCAACATCCTCATCAGCGGCGGCACCGGCTCGGGCAAAACCACACTGCTCAACGTCGTCTCCGCCTTCATCCCCGACACCGAGCGCATCGTCACCATCGAGGACGCCGCCGAGCTCAAGCTCCAGCAGCCCCACGTCGTCAGCCTCGAGGCCAAGCCGCCGAACATCGAGGGCGAGGGCGCCATCCCCATCCGCGAGCTCGTCCGCAACTCCCTCCGCATGCGCCCCGACCGCATCATCATCGGCGAGTGCCGCGGCGGCGAAGCCCTCGACATGCTCCAGGCCATGAACACCGGCCACGACGGCTCCCTCACCACACTCCACGCCAACTCCGAGCGCGACGCCATCGCCCGACTCGAAACCCTCGTCCTCATGGCCGGCATGGACCTCCCGTCCCGCGCCATCCGCGAGCAGATCGCCTCGGCACTCAACTTCATCGTCCACGAGGCCCGCTTCACCGACGGCACCCGCAAGATCGCGGGCATCAGCGAGGTCACGGGGATGGAAGGCGATGTGGTGACGATGCAGCCGATATACGAGTTCGAGCAGAGCGGCTTCGGCCCCAAGGGCGAGGTCCTCGGCCGCTTCCGGCCCACCGGCGCCATCCCCAAGTTCGTCCACGACCTCCGCGCCCGCAAGATCCCCGTCGACATGGCCCTCTTCCAGGAGAAGAAGGCCGGGCCGCCCCCACCCCCTCGCCGCGCCCG
>CAZDNN010000001.1:0-52344 GCA_964506385.1 uncultured Planctomycetota bacterium | reverse complement strand
GGTGGAGAAGCTGCGCAGGGAGGCGCAGGCGGCGTGCGCGCTGGCCAGGCAGGCACACGGGGCGACCGTCATCGCCGTCGGCAAGGGCGGAGCCTTCGTCGATGAGCGGGGGGAGGCCGCCGAGCTCGGCCAATTCGCGGTCGTATGGTATCACCAAGGCGACGACGTCAGGCAGGCGGGACAGAGCTTCCACCCGAAGACCCTCGAGGCGTTACGCAAGTATGTGAGCAACGGTGGAGGGCTCTACCTGTCGGGTGCGGCGCTGGCGATGGTCCAGGCGCTGCGGGTCGAGCCCGTCGCGACGCGGCTCGGCGGACCGGGCAACGACGGCGGCCAGGCCGGCCTGAGCCCCGCCGTGCCCAGGCACCCCATCTTCCAGGGCCTGACGTTCGACGGCGGGCAGGCGCGGCTCAGCAACCGCGGCTATCCCGCCTTCTCGGACTTCCACGGCTCGGGCGGGCCGTCGAAAGGGATGCTGCTCGCCAACGCGGCCCCCAACGGGGGCGAGCGGCCCATGGCCGAGTACGAGCTCGGCAAGGGACGCATCATCGTCATGGGCTGGCGCCTGCCCCACTACGCCCACGCGCCCAACCCCCATCGCGCAAACCTCGAGAAGCTGACCGCCAACATCCTGGCCTATCTCGCGACGCCCAAGACCTGGCAGAAGGTCGTCGTCAAGCCCCCGCCCAAGCCCAGGCGCACCGTCGCGGGCAAGGCATACGCCGAGCCACCGCTCACGAAGGAGAATGCCGAGACCGTCCGCCTCGCCATCCAGGACCTCACGGACAGCTTCGCCGAGCGCTACCCGAAGGGCCACGAGTTCCTCCAGCGTCTCGCCCGGCTCGAAAAGGCCCACGAGTCGCTGGCGGCCACCGCCGACATGACCCCGGAGGAGACCAACAGGCAGATTGCGAAGCTGACCGAGGCGTTCCGAGCCCTCCGACGCGAAGCACTCCTCGCCAATCCGCTGCTGGGCTTCGGCCGCCTGCTCCTCGTGCGCCGCTCCGAGCGCAATCTCGGCCTGCCGGCCAACTGGCAGAGCAACTCGTCCCTGCCCCGAAGCGGGTTCGACAACGAGATCGCCATCCTGGACGACCTCAAGGGCGAAGGGAAGCTCACCACCGTCTACAGGCCCGCGAACGGCTCGTTCGTCGGCGACGTGGACCTCCACTGGGACGCCGACCGCCTGCTCTTCTCGGCCGTCGGCAGCCACAAGCGCTGGCGCATCTTCGAGCTCAAGCTCGATGGCTCCGAGCCCCGCGAGCTGCCCCTCATCAACGAGCCCGACGTGGACAACTACGACGCCTGCTACCTGCCGGGCGGCCGCATCCTGTTCACCTCCACCGCCCCCTTCGTCGGCGTGCCCTGCGTCACCGGCTCCTCCCACGTCTCGAACATCTATCTCTACGACCCCGCGACGCCGTCGATCCGCCGCCTGACCTTCGAGCAGGACCACGACTGGTGCCCCACCGTGCTCAACAACGGCCGCGTGCTCTACCTGCGCTGGGAATACAGCGACATCCCCCACTACGTCTCCCGCATCCTGTTCCACATGAACCCCGACGGCACCGAGCAGATGGAGTATTACGGCAGCAACTCCTACTGGCCCAACTCCACCTTCTTCGCCCGCCCCTGCCCAGGGCACCCCACGCGGTTCGTGGGCGTGGTGAGCGGCCATCACGACGTGCCGCGGATGGGCGAGCTCATTCTCTTCGACCCCACCCTGGGCCGCCACGAGGCCGACGGCGTGGTCCAGCGCATCCCGGGCCGCGGGCAGAAGGTCGAACCGACTATCCGCGACGGCCTGGTACGCAGGAGCTGGCCGAAGTTCCTCCACCCCTGGCCGCTCAGCGACAAGTACATCCTCGCGTCGTGCAAGCCGACGCCCCAGTCGCGATGGGGCCTCTACCTGGCCGACGTCTTCGACAATCTGCTGCTGCTCAAGGAGGAGCCGTGGTTCGCCCTCCTCGAGCCCATCCCGCTCAGGGAACTCCCTCGGCCGCCCATCGTCACCGACAAGGCGAAGCCCGGCCGCAAGGACGCCACGGTCTACATGGCCGACGTCTACGTCGGTCGCGGCCTCGACGGCGTGCCGCGCGGCACGGTGAAGCGGCTGCGGCTCTTCACCTACCAGTTCGCCTATCACGGCATGGGCGGGCAGGTGAACCGCGTGGGGCTCGACGGCCCGTGGGATGTCAAGCGCATCGTCGGCACCGTGCCCGTCGAGCCCGACGGCTCGGCCTACTTCCGCGTGCCCGCCAACACGCCCCTCTCGCTCCAGCCCCTCGACGCCGACGGCAAGGCCCTCCAGCTCATGCGAAGCTGGATGACCGCGATGCCCGGCGAGGTGCTCTCCTGCGTCGGATGCCACGAGCACCAGAACACCGCTGTGCCGAACACAGACACGATGGCCCTGCGGAAGGCGCCCGCAGACATCGCGCCCTTCTACGGGCCGGCACGCGGCTTCAGCTTCGTCCGCGAGGTCCAGCCAGTCCTCGACGCCCACTGCATCCGCTGCCACAACGCCAGGCCCCGCGACGACGGGAAGACCCTCCCCGACTTCACCGACCGCCCGCCGGTCCCCGCGGCGTGCAAGGCCGGCGGCTACAGGAACGGCTCGAAGTTCCCGCCGTCCTACATTGCCCTGCGCAGCTACGTCCGCGCGCCCTCCATCGAGAGCGACATCCATCTGCTGACCCCGCTCGAGTTCCACGCCGGCACGACGAGGCTCGTCCAGAGGCTCGAGAAGGGGCACTACGGGGTCGCACTTGACCGCGAGGGCTGGGACCGCCTGCTAACCTGGATTGACCTGGGCGCCCCCGCACACGGCACCTGGCACGAGATCGTCGGGATGAAGAAGGTCGCCCACCAGCGCGATCGGCGGCGCGCCATGAACCAGCTCTACGCCAACCTCGACGAGGACCCCGAGGCGATCCACGAGGTCAGCTACAAGCCACAAGCCGCAAGCGCCAAGCCAGGAGAAGTGGGCCGCGAGCCACGAGCTGCGGGCCGCGAGCCCGAGTGCCCAGGGTGGCCGTTCGATGCAGCGGAGGCGAGAAGGCGACAGGAGGCGCTCGGACCAACAACCAGAACGGTCGATCTAGGCGCGGGCGTCGCGCTGGAGCTCATGCGGGTACCGGGCGGGGAGTTCCTGATGGGCTCGACCGAGGGGGCCGCCGACGAGCGGCCGGTGACGCACGTGAAGGTAGCGCCCTTTTGGATGGGGAAGTGCGAGGTCACCAACGAGCAGTTCGCCCGCTTCGACCCGACCCACGACAGCCGCATCGAAAGCGGCGACTTCCTCCAGTTCAGCATCCGCGAGCGCGGCTATCCGATGGACGCGCCGACCCAGCCCGTCGTCCGCGTCTCGTGGCACCAGGCTGTGGCCTTCTGCCGCTGGCTGTCGGAGCAGACGGGCGAGACCTTCACCCTGCCGGCCGAGGCGCAGTGGGAGTGGGCCTGCCGCGCCGGCACCGCCACGCCGCTGTGGTATGGCGGCCTCGACGCCGACTTCGCGAAGGTGGCGAACCTCGCGGACCACTCGCTGCGGTTCGTGGACACCTTCGGCTGGGGCCTGCCCTCGGGCGCCGTCCCGCCGTGGCGACCCGCCATCGAGACTGTGAACGACGGGCACCGCGTCACCGCCCCAGTCGGCAGCTACAAGCCCAATCACTGGGGCCTCCACGACATGCACGGGAACGTCTCGGAGTGGACGCTCTCGGAGTACCGCCCTTACCCCTACCGTGACGGCGGGCCCACGGGGGCCAAGGGCGTTGGGTTGCAGGTTACAGGTCCCGAGTTCCAGGTTCCGGGCTCTCCAATTACGCATCACGCATCGCGCACCACGCGCCGCGTCGTCCGCGGCGGCTCGTTCTACGACCGCCCGATGCGCGCCCGATCAGCGTGGCGCCTCGCCTATCCTCCCTGGCAGCGCGTCTTCGACGTCGGCTTTCGCGTGGTCGCTCTTCCCCAACAAGCTCGAACGGGAGCGCACAGTCAGTGACGAAGGCCACCGAAGTGCTGCTCGTGCTGATCCTCACCGCCTCGTGCGGCTGCGTGCCCCGGCGCGCGGCAGCGCCTGAGGCGCTCTATGCCGCCGTCCACAGGGCCTCGGTGTTCGTGCTGCTCAACGGGCGGCACCAGGGCTCGGGCTTCTTCGTGGACGCCGAGGGCCTCGTCGCCACGGCCGCCCACGTGGTCAGGGGCAAGGCCGACGGCTTCGAGATCGTGTCGCCCACCGTTGGGCGGCTGAAGGCCGAGCGGGTCGCCATCGACCTCGGCCACGACATCGCGCTCCTGCGGGTGCCGAAGCGCGATGCGCCCTACCCCGCCCTGCCCGTCGCCGCGCGGATGCCGCCTGCCGGCAGCCCCGTCTTCCTGTTCGGCGACCCCGTATTCCGCCATCGCCTGCTCCTCGCGGGGGCAGTCGCCGTGGCGCGGCCGACCTATGACTACAGCCCGGGGACGGGATGCTACACCCGCGCATTCTTCGTCACCGGCACCTCGCCGCAGGGCACGTCCGGCGGGTGTTGGGTGGACGGGCGCGGCCGCGTCGTGGGGGTGCAGAGCGGCTACCTCAATAGCGCGAAGGCCCCCGCAGGGATCGCCATTGTCGCTCCGCCCGACGCGCTCCGCGCGCTCCTCGCCACCAGGGCCTCGGCAGAGACGACGACCCTGGGCACCCGGCTCGACGAGCTGTGGACCCAGCCCCACGGCTTCATCGCCCGCTTCCCCAAGGGCACCCAGGGCGTGGTGACCGTCGTGCCGCAGAAGGGCGGCCCGGTGGCCAGGGCGGGCTTGAACAAGGAGTCGCTCATCACCGCCATCGACGGCCGGCCCGTCGCCTTCGTGGACGACGTGCTGGCCGCCATCCGCGCGAAGCGGCCCGGCGACACCGTCCAGCTCGAGGTCATGGACCCCGACAAGCCGACGCGCCGCATCGTCACGGTGCACCTCGCGCGAGTCAAGGAGTGAGCGGCGAGGGCTGGCGCAACCGTTGGCCATGGCCCCCACCTTCTGATTCCACGAGCGCGCGGCGTACAATGGCGTTGGAGGACCGCAGCCATGAGCGTGAAGACCGCGGACGAGGCCTACGAGCAGATCGTCAAGAGCCTGCCTCCCGCCGAGCGCCGGCGCCTGGCGCAGCGGATCGTGGACGACCTGCCTGGCCCGGAGCCGTCTGAGGGCGCCGCCTGCGAGGAGCGTAACCACTGGATGCCGATGGCGGGCATCGCCCCAGGCCTCCTGGGTGGCGAGGATGCTCAGGAATGGGTGTCGCGCACCCGACGTGAGGCCGACGACCTGGAACTGTGAGCGCCGCTTCCCAGGAGAGCCCCATGGGGCAAATCGCGATCCACATGATGGACCCCGAGGGGAGGGAAACTGGCATCGAGCTGCCCGACGACGTGTTGATCCAGCACTTGGTGCCCAAGCTCATCGAGGTGGGCACGAACGACACGCTCTTCGACGTGAAGCACGCGGGCAAGCAGGCCCGCTAGGTCGCCGCCCGCTACGGCACCCTAGGCATCGCGGACCGCTTCCGCTACAGCGAGTTCGACGGCGGCCACGAGCTCGACACCACCGACGCCAACATCGACTTCCTCTGCCGGCACGTCCGGGACGTGTGACCGCCCCCCGCGCTCGTCCTCGTCCCCTCGCAGGAGCGCCAGGACCGGCGCGAGCGGCATTCCGCCTGCGGAAAGTGCCCGTGGCGGGATCGCGCCCGGGTCGCGGGAATACCGAGAATGCAGGGATCTGGGCGCATTCGCAGTCACCGGCGCTGCATTGGTGCGCCTTTGCTTGACGATCCGTGGCTCGCGGAATAGTGTGTGAATGGCGGGAACGTGGCCCTCCCGATACGCCTGTCAGGGTCGAGGGATGATGGTAAGGATGACCTTCCCCAGCGCGCGCCCGGTCGTCCTGCTTGTGCTGCTCGTTGCCGCATCGCGTCCATCTCGCGCCGGGGAGGACGCCGCAGCCGGCTTCTGGATGCGGGAGTTGCGCAATGAGGATCCTGCGGTCCGCCAGGCGGCGGCACGAGCCCTCCGCACCATCGGCCCGCCGGCCAGGGACGCTGTCCCCGCGCTGTTCGCAGTGCTCCAGGATAAGGATCCGTGGGCTCGTGCGCTGGCCGCCTCGGCGCTTGTGGCCGTCGTGGCCGACGAGCCGAGCCGAGTGGTCCCGGCGCTGGTCGAAGCCCTGAGCGATCAGGACTGGCGGGTACGCCAGAATGCCGCCGGGTGTCTGGGTCGGCTTGGGCCGAAAGGGAGGCCCGCGGTGCCCGCGCTCATCGAGCGGCTGGGCGACGAGCACAAGCGGGTCAGAGGCACCACGGTGTGGGCGTTGCAGAAGATCGGGATCCAGGGAGAGCAAGATGCCATAGCCCCGCTGGTCGGGATGCTGGGGGACGGTGCGAGGCACTGGTTCGGCGGCGACGCGGCCGACGCTCTCGCGCAGGTCGGCCCCGTTGCTCTGCCCACTCTTGTCGAGGCTCTCAGCAACGAGAAGACCGTGCTGTATGCGGCCCGGGGCATCGCGGGACTCGGCGAGCACGGCAAGCGCGCCATGCCCGCCTTGCTCGAAGCCGCACGCCTTCACCCCGACTACCAGATGACCCTGAAGCGGGGCATCCTTTCGCGCTTCGTGGCCTTCGGTTCCGAGGCGGTCCCAGTCCTGATCGAGACGTGCCGCGACCCCGAACTGGGTGGCCAAGCGGTCTGGGCGCTCGGCCTCTTCGGGCGCGAGGGCAAGGACGCCGTTCCCGTCCTTGCCAACCATGTGCGGCACGGGCCGTACCGCCGCATAGCGGCAGAGGCGCTGGGCAAGATAGGACCGGCAGCCCGTGCTGCCGTTCCGGCGTTGCTCGAGATGCTCAAGGACCCGGACCCCCATGCGCGTGCTGATGCGACCGCGGCGCTACGGCAGATCCGACCGCCCGCCGCGGCAGACATCCCGGAGTTGGTTGAGGACTTGGGCGAACTCGATGCCTACGGCAAGTCGCCCGCCTTCCCGATCCTGAAGCGGATGGGCCTGGCCGCCGTGCCGGCGCTCACCGATGCACTGAAGCACGAACACAAGAAGGTGCGCTGTCGCGCGGCGCGGCTCCTGGGCGAGTTCGGGCCTCAGGCCAAGGCGGCCCTCCCGGCTCTCCGCGAACTGCTCAAGGACAGGAATGATCCGGCCCGTCGGGACGCCGCGTTGGCCGCCTGGCGGATCGCAGCGGACGCCGATGCCGCCGTGCCCGTACTGGTGGAGGCGCTCGGGAACGAGGATTGGGTGGTGCGGTCGGGCGCGGTTCAGGACCTTGGGGAGATCGGCCCGGCGGCCAAGGCGGCCGTGCCTGCCATTCGCCGCGAGTTGCGGAAGAAGGGCTTCGTAGTCTGCTTCTGGGGCGCCGCCGCGCTCGGGAAGATCGGGCAGGCGGACAGGGAGACCGTGCAGCTTCTCCTCGACCTCCTGCCTGTGTGGCCCCTGGGCGAGCACAACGCCGCGGCCACGCTCGGCGCGTTGAAGCGCCTCGGCACGCCTGCCGTCCCGGCCATCCGCGAGAAGCTGAAGGCGAACGACGCCGAGACCCGCTCGCTCGCCGCCTACGTGCTCGGAGAGATGGGGGCGGCCGCGAACGACGCTGTCCCCGACCTGGTCGCCGCGCTCAAAGACCCCGACCGCCAGGTCCGCAGCAGCGCCGCTGCCGCGCTGCGCAAGCTGGGGCCCGCGCCGAGAGCGGCGGTTCCTTCGCTGGCCGCCATGCTCAAGAACGAACCCGGCGGACGGGCCGATGCCGCGAACGCCCTGGCGGCCATCGGGCCAGAGGCGAGGCCCTCACTCCAGACGCTCACCGAGCTGCTTCCGAACGAAACCGACCCTCACACGCGCGGCTGCATCCTCCGCGCCGTGGCCGCGATCGACCCACAGGGCGACACCGCAGTGCCCGTGCTGATCCGCGCGCTCAGGGACAGGGAAGAGGGCGTCCGCACGGCCGCGGCCAAGGCTCTCGGTTCCCTAGGCAGGGCTGCGAGCGACGCCGTCCCACACCTCGTCGAGGCCCTCAAAGGCAAGGAAGCCCGTTGCCCGCGCACCTACGCGGTCGAGGCGCTGCTCAGGATCGACCCCAGCTACGGCGAAGTGGCCGTGCCTTACCTGATCCAGCAACTGGATGGCGGCGACCCGTATCGCCGTATGGCGTCAGCGACACTGGCGGAGATCGGGCCGCCGGCCGTGCCCGCGCTCGTCCGCGCACTGAGGGACGAACGCCACAGGCGCCGGGTTTCCCCGTGGGCAGCCCGAGCACTCGGGAAGATGGGGGCCGCGGCGCTCGCCGCCGTGCCCGTCCTCAAGCAGGCGCTCCACAAGGACGAGCTGCACGCGACTCGCCTCAGCGCCGCTATCGCGCTCTGGCGCATCGACAGGTCCCACGAGCCCATCGTCATCCCCGTTCTCGTCGAGGAACTCGATGGGGGACCCTGGGAACGGGCTGCGGCGAGAGCCCTTGCGGAGATCGGGCCGCCCGCTGTGCCCGCGCTCGCAGGGACACTCGACGACGTGACACAGAGCGTCGAGGCCCGGATCGCGGCGGCGGACACGCTGGGCAGGATTGGCCCGGCCGCCCGATCAGCCGTTCCCACCCTCAGCCGCGCGCGCAGCGACCTCGACCGGACGGTCCGGGAAGCCGCAGCACAGGCGCTCACGAAGATCCAGCCGAAGACAGATTCGCGCCGCCGGCGCGCCCCGGCACCAACCACGCCACGACCGCCGGCTTGACTGTCGCCGAGCACCTCAGTAAAATCGGGCCGGCCAGAGGAGGTGAACGGGTCCCCGGATCGGCATCGACCAGGAGGCGAGGCCATGGGACAGATCCCGGTCGTGATGATGGACACGCAGCACCACGAGACCGGGGTCGAGCTGCCCGACGACGTCATGATCCAACACCTGCTGCCCAAGCTCATCGAGGTCCTGGGCTACGGCGAGGCCTGCCAGCTCTACAACCGCTCGCAGCATTTCTGGTACCAGCCCACCGACACCCTCGCCAGCCGCAACACCTTCGAGGGCGACCGCCTGCGGCTGATGGAGAAATAGGCATCGGACCGCAGGCGCGGTGCCTGGAGGGTGTGTGCCGTTCGCGCATCGCGGAGTTCTAGAACTCCGCAATGGCGCCCCGCCCCCAAGGGCCAAACAGCCCTGATCGCAGACATGCCCCCCGCGTCCTTGGTGTCCCGTGTGCTTCCGGAGCTCTAGAACTCCGGAGCACCCCAACGCACTACCCCTCTCAGCAGCCGGGCGTACCGTCCTCGTTCTCCGCCTCTCGCATGTCGCCGCTGGTCTGCGCGTACACGCAGGCCGCGTGTGCGTGAGCATGAGTTGTCCAACTTCGCCTCGGAGTTCTTGAACTCCGAGACGGAACTGGCTCCCCACCCGCCCCCTGGTTGACCCCCAGGCGTCAGTGCGCTAAGCTCACAGCCAAACGGTGATGGCGCGCGCATCCGGCGCTGAGTTGTGGTTAGTTCCTGTTGCGCGGAGTCCAAGTCTCCGCACCCGGGGGAAAGAGCCGCCTGAAGGCGGTCTTCCGACGAGGGGACTTTCCGCAATAGGAACTGGTTAGGGGAGCAGGCGTGAGTCAGAGCAACGTGGTCGGCGTGGGTTTCGTGGGATGCGGCAACATTTCGGGGCCGTACGCGGACACGATGCAGAAGCACTCCGAGAGGCTTCGGATCGTCGGGGCCTTCGACATCAATCAGGAGGCGGCGGCGGCCTTCGCCGCGAATTACGGCTGCACGCAGTACGGCAGCCTCGACGAGTTGCTCGACGACGAGGCGGTGGAGGTGGGGCTCAATCTCACCGTCCACCTCGCCCACGCCGGGGTGACGCAGACGCTGCTGGCCGGCGGGAAACACGTCCACAGCGAGAAGCCGCTCGCCGCGACGCGCGAGGACGGCCAAGCCTGCCTGAGTCTGGCGGCCGAGAAGGGCCTGCTGCTGGGCTGCTCGCCCTTCGTGATCCTCGGCGAGGCGCAGCAGACGCTCAAGAAAGCCATTGCCGATGGGACGATCGGCGAGGTGCGCGAGGTCTATGCGGAGATGAACTGGAGCCGCATCGAGTACTGGCATCCCGCGCCCGCTCCCTTCTACGGCGAGGGGGCCGGCCCGCTGCTCGACGTGGGCTGCTACCCGCTGAGCGTGCTCATCCAGATCCTCGGCTCGGTGCGGGCCGTCCGCGCCATGGGCGGCGTCCGACTGCCCGAGCGCACCATCGGCTCGGGCCCCAGAGCCGGCCAGGCCTTCACGGCGACGAACCCCGACCACACCGTCGCACTCCTGGAGTTCGCCAGCGGCGCGCACGGCCGGCTGACGGCGAGCTTCTTCGCCGTCAAGAGCGCGCAGGCCGGCATCGAGGTCCACGGCACCGAGGGCTCGATCCGCATGGACCAGGTGCCGTCGTTCAATGCGAAGCTCCAGATGTGCAAGCCCGGGGAGCGGGAGTGGACGGACCTCCCCTACATCGCCGAGCCGTTCCCCGGCGTCGAGTGGGCTCGCGGCCTGCTCGACATGGCCTCTGCCCTTCGCGACGGGACGCCGCTCACCTGTCCCGGCGAGGCGGCCTACCACGTGCTCGACGTCTCCCTCGCCGCCTTCGAGGCTGCGGAGACGGGCGGGACCGTCGAGGTGGAATCGACCTTCGAGCCGACCGGCTGAGGAGAACGACCGATGCGGCAGACGACGCGACGTGGCTTCCTGACGCAAGCGGCGGCACTGTCCGCCCCGTACTTCCTGACGAGCGCGGCGCTGGGCGCGGGGGCGAAGTCGGCGGCGAGCGACCGCGTGGTGTGCGGCGCCATCGGCACGGGCGGACGCGGGATGGCGCTGCTGTCGATGCGCAACCACCCGCGGTGCTCCATCGCCGCCGTCTGCGACGTCTACGGGCCCCACGCCGCCCGCGCACAGAAGGCCGTCGGGAACTGCGATGTCTACACCGATTTCCGCCGCATCATCGACCGCACGGACATCGACGCCGTGATGACCGGCACCCCCGACCACTGGCACGCGCTCATCACCATCCTGGCCTGCAAGAGCGGGAAGGACGTCTACTGCGAGAAGCCGCTCTGCCGCACCCTCACCGAGGGCCGGCGGATGGTCGAGACGGCGCGGAAGTACGGCCGCGTGGTGCAGATGGGCACCCAATACCGCTCGATGGCCCGCACCCGCCAGACCTGCGAGTGGGTCCGCAACGGCCGCCTCGGCACCGTCCACACCGTCCGCATGTCCCACGCGCCCAACCGCACGGCGAAGATCACCCCGCCGTCGAGCCCGCCGGCCGACCTCGATTGGGACCTGTGGCTCGGCCCCGCCCCGTGGGCACCCTACCACCCGCTCCGCTGCCTCTTCAACTTCCGCTACTGGATGGACTACGGCGGCGGCTATATCGCCGACAACGGTGCCCACATGTTCAGCGTCGTCTCCTGGGCCATGGGCGTGGACGAGACGGGGCCTGTGACCGTCGAGGCGACGGGCCAGGAGAACCCCGAGAACCTCTACGACGTGCCGGTTACGATGAGCGTGCGCTACGAGTTCGCCGACCCGAAGTTCGTCCTCACCTGGGAGCAGCCGGGGGTGGGCGGCCTCAACCTTCAGTTCATCGGCGACCGCGCGACCCTCAGCGGGTTCTGGGACTGGGGTGTGATCCAGGGCGAGGCCGACCTGTCGCCAACCCACGCGACCGAGAAGCACCTCCGCGAGAGCAACGACCACTTCGCCAACTGGTTCGACTGCATCGCCAGCCGGGAGCGCCCCGCCTGCGACGTGGCCATCGGCCACCGCGTCACCAGCCTTTCGCACCTGGGCAACATCGCCTACCAGCTCGGCCGCAAGCTGCGCTGGGACCCCGTCGCCGAGCGCTTCGAGGGCGACGACGAGGCCAATCGCCTGCGCCACGTGTCCTACCGCGAGCCGTGGCGGCTGTGAAAAGGGAAGTCGGCAGGAGGCAGCGTGGAGGCGACGCACGCCTCCATGAGGGATATCCCATGACAGCACGACGCTTCGCACACGGCCTCATCCCTCTCGTCGTCCTCCTGGTATGGGCAGCGTTTGTTCAGGCCGGCGGCACGGTGAAGGTCGGTTTCCTGCATCGGGAGGCGGAGCAGTATCGGGCGGAGTGGCGCGACTACGGCTATCGCAAGGCCCTCGTCGCTGACGGGATGGATGGGTCGCTTGTGGACAACCGCGGCCTGTTGCGCGGGAGGCTGGATGAGGCGGAGTTCTACGAGCGGCTCAAGCCCTTCAACGCGATCGTGCTCGTGACCTCCACGGAGGGCGTCTACGGCTTCGAGCGGGTGAAGGCCAACTGCGAGGCGGCGCGCGCCGCCCTCGAGCACTACGTCCGCGAGGGCGGCGGCCTCTTCGTCCTCCTCCAGGCCCATCGCTATCCCAACAGCGACGACGAGACCTTCTACAACCACCTGCTCGCCAACGTCGGCGTCCGCTTCCTCCATGAGGGCACGTGGGATCCCCAGCACACCTTCCAGGCCCCGGCGACGCTGAGCCTGCCGGCGTGGGAGTACTTCTTCACGTCGAACATCGCCGAGCATCCCGTCACGAAGGGGGTCGAGCGGCTCTACCTGCCGCGCAACCTGTTCACCCGGCCCGGCGTCGCCGCCTTCGGCCTCGACGGCCCCTGGACGACCGTCGTCGCGGGGGAGAAGACGGCGCGGAGCATCGTCCAGCATCCGAACGACAACAAGCCAGACTGGGACAAGCAGGGGACCTATGCCTCCGCGCCGCCGATCGCCGCGGCCCGCGACTTCGGCAAGGGCCGGGTCTTCGTCTACGCCGCGCCGAACATGCACGTGTTCGCCAACCTCGGCAACCGCCTCTGGCCCCACGTCGTCGAGACCGAGGGCGACGCCGAGAACGGGAAGCCCAGCCACGGCAACCGCCTGGTCCTCAACGCGCTGAAGTGGCTCGGCGAGCCGTCGTTGGCGGTCCCCGGCCTCGGCACCTACCGCGACGAGCCGCCGAAGCCCATCGTCTTCCCGAAGTCGATTGACTGGGACCGCCACAGCCTCGGCGCGGTCGTGCCGCCCGAGAAGGCGGCTGCCTACGGCGACGGGCGCCCCATCGAGCTGCCGAAGGCGGCCGCGGGCGTCAAGGGCATTGTCGGCGCCCACACGGCCCTCACCGATGGCGAGGGCACGGTGGCCGACTACGTCGCAGCCGCGCGCAAGGCGGGGCTGGGCTTCATCGTCTTCACCGAGCCGCTCGAGCTGCTGACCGCCGCGAAGCTCGGGCAGCTCAAGGCCGCGTGCGCCGAGGTGAGCAAGGCACCCGACTTCGTCGCCTGCCCGGGGGTCGAGTACACCGACGTGCTGGGCAACCGCTGGGCCGCGTTCGGCGAGAAGGTCATCTACCCACCCTCGCACTTCGACTACCGCGGCCGCAAGTTCGTCCTCTGGGACGGAGAGCGCATCCATCTTACGGGCCAGTACGAGCTGCTCTGCGGCTTCCGCCCCAACGGCATCATCGACTACGGGACGCTGGCGAAGGCGCCGGCGCATCCCGCCAACATGTGGTGGTTCTTCCGCGTCTTCCCCTGGGCCTACGACGGCACGAAGCTCGTCGCCGACAACTTCGACCAGTGGCTCTACGCGCTCCGCGACCTGCGGTGGATGGACCTCGCGTCGTTCACCCGCATGCGCTCGCCCGCCCAGGTCGCCGAGGCGGCGCGGACCTGCGTCACGGTGGTCCGCAGCGTCGAGACCGCGCGCGACTGGCTCGACCACCGCTGCGCCTCCCACTGGAGCCCTGCCAGACCCTACGTGACGCAAGGCCCGCAGATCCTCCAGTGGGTGGGCCTCAACACCCAGATGGAGCAGCCGGTGCAGGTGACCCGCGGCATCCAGCGGGTGCGCTGTCGCTTCGAAGTCGCCTCCGACGCAGGGATCCGCGAGGTGCGGGTCCACGACGCCAACTTTGGGCTGTTCCGCCGCTTCCTCGCCAAGGGCGCGCGGCACTTCGCCCGCGAGTTCGAGGCCGTCCACGACAAGCAGCACTACCTCACCCTCGAGGTCCTCGACGCCGAGGGCCGCCGCGCCGTCTCCCGCTACCTGCTCCTCTACTGCTACAAGAGCGGCCTGTACCGCTGCGGCGATAACCTCAACACCCTGTCGTCGTCGGCCATGACCTGGCACCCCGACCGCGCGGAGATGCCGCTGGCTAAGCACCACGAGGACATCGGCCGCCTGTCCATCGCAGGGTTCGACACCTCGAGCGGCGTCGCCTCCCAGCCCCAGCTCTGGCGGCACGACTTCGTCCGCCTCGACGGCTACCCCCAGGGCCACTACCCGACCCGCGAGCAGGGCGCGGTCAACAAGATCCTCGACGTGCGCCTGTGCTCCCACGACCTCCAGATCTACGGCTTCGCGATGGACCACCTCATCGAGGGCTGGGACAATGACAGGCGGCCCGGCCCGTCGCTCGCCAGCATCCCCCGGAACGTGGGGCCCCTCGAGGTCTTCGAGCGCTCCCACACCTGCTACGGCCTGCGCAGCCGCGTCAACTACTTCCTCAAGTGGAACCACCGCCGCGAGTTCGAGGGCACGAAGGACTACCGAGGCGGCATCATCTGGCACGAGGGCGAGGTCCGCTTCAAGAAGGACGTCACCCTGCGCAGCAGCGTGCCCATCCCGCTGGTGGACATGGACGGGAAGGGCGGCGCGCCGTACCGCCAGTTCGACCACCTCTTCGTCACCGACCGCGACCGCGGGACCCTCGCCATCGCGCTGCGGCCCCAGGACAAGGTGCACCGCATCGCAGGCCGCATCGCGCCCGGCGGCTACATCGCCGCCATGCCCACAGACGTCGGCTACTTCGCGGTCCTCACCTCGTCGGACAGCGACTTCGTCTACGATTCGCAGGAGTGGGACAAGAGCGTCGCGAAGTTCGGCCGCATCTTCATCGGCATCGGCCACGACGGCCAGAAGGTCAAGGCCGGCGACGTCCTGCCCTATCGCTTCATGCTCGCGACGCTCAACGACCAGCGGGTCTCGAACGAGCTGCTGGAGGACATGCGGCGGGCGTGGAATCTCGACGGCGGCCGCGACGGCTATCCCCTCGCCGTCAAGCACGGGAAGCTGGTGGACGCTGAGTTCTTCCTCACCCTCGAGGCCGACGGCGGCGAGGCGGTGGTCGAGGTAGGCCCTCGGGAGATGATCTGCGACCTGCCCATTCGCGTTCGGGGCATCGAGGACAACGGCTGCGCCGCCGTGTGGTCGAGCCGCAGCCGCTTCTTCCGCTTCATCGCCGTCGCCGACGGCGCGGCGTGGCTCCAGGAGCCCATCGAGCGCAAGGCCACGCTGTGGATCGGGAACGTCTTCGCGGCCGCCGACCCCCGCCTCGACCTCACCCTTGTCCATCTGGGCCAGGCACCCGGCAAGAAGCCGTTCCTGGAGATCCACAATCCCACCGACGAGCCGACCCGCACCACCATCGCCTCGCCGCCGCACGCCCCCCTCTTCGGCGGCTTCCGCCGCACCGTCGAGGTCCCGCCCGGGGACAGCATCCGGGTCACCAACTTGCTACGCAAGCCACCCTCCCAGCCGCGGTGACCAAGGCGCCATGGTGGAGAGATCGGCCGGGGCGCGCGGCCAGGATCACGGCTTGACCAGGGCCTTGTCGAGGAATCGGTAGGCGGCCTCGCGGACCTCAGGCGGGAAGTCGTGGCCCGCGTCGGGGTAGACGGCGACGAGGGCGTCCCTGGCGCCGAGCAGCTCGTAGACGGGCTGGGCGGCGGCGATGCAGTCGCGGACGCCGCTGACCTCGAAGTTGGCGTCGTGGAGCGGCGCGTTCACGAAGAACGGGCGCGGTGCGAGCGCGGCGACGACCTCGGTGAAGTCGAAGGGCACTTGCTTCGGGTCCTTGCCGTAGACGCTGGCGATGCGGGGCATGTAGCCGGCGTGGCTCCAGCCCGCCAGGTCGCCGCCCTTGTACTTCGCGAAGGCGTTGAAGCCACAGCTCGAGACCACGGCCTTGATGCGCGCGTCGAAGACGGCGAGGAACATGGCGTTGTGGCCGCCGAGCGAGTGGCCGATGCAGCCGATGCGATCGGGATCGACCTGCGGCAAGGCGACGAGCAGATCGAGGGCGCGGATGTGATTCCAGATGCCCTTCATCGTGGCGCTGGCGTAGCCGAGGGCATAGGCGTCGGCTCGGTTCTCACCCATCCGCGGGTAGTCGGGCGCAAGGGTCACGTAGCCGCGCTGGGCGAGCTCGAGGGCGTAGCTGCGGTTGGGCTTCGGCGTGAGACCCGCCACCACGTCCTTCCCGCGAGGCGACGTCGGGTGGAGGCAGAGCACGGCGGGTGCCCTGCCCTTCAGATCACGGGGGAGGAAGAGCCAGGCAGGTACGCGGTCGCCCTTCTCGGCGGCGAACGCGACCTTCCTGCGGACGACCTCTGGCAGCGTCGTCTCGCCGAGCGTTTCGGCGTCGAGCGGGACCTTCCTGGAGCTGTCGGGCAGCGGCCCCATCACGAGCTGCATGCTCGCGAGGATATGCGCACGGCGCCGCTGCCAGTCGGCGGGACTGCGGACAGCCTGCTCGCGTCCGCTGGCGTCCATGTAGAGCAGCAGCGTCATCCTGTCCGCGTACGAGGGTGGCTCGACCTGGCCTGCCACAAGCGCGCCCATCACACTCGTCCCCATTGCCAAGACCAGCAGGTTCACACGCACACGGAGGCCCTCGCCAGATGATAATGCTCGGCCAGCACCCTACGACAGGAGAGCGCGAGGGGCCACGAGGGATGCGCCTTCGCGGTGGCCGTGCACTCCCTCAGAGCCGGGTGGGGTGATGAAGGGCCCGTCAGGCCTGCTCGGGCTCCGCCTTGGACGCCTCGCTGGCCTCGGCCTCTTCGAGCTGGAGCTTGATGGCGTGGGCGTGGGTCCACATGGCCGCGATGCGGGTCAGAGTGCCCAGGCAGATCATGAGCAGGGCGACGGCCAGGACCTGGAGGATGCCATAGAAGAGCTCGATCTCGCTGAGGGCCGAGCCCATGGTGTTGAGCTTGTAGAAACCCAGACACAGAAGAAGGACCCCGGCAATGTAGCAGGCCATCTGCGCCATCCGCCCCGCCCTGTCCCGCGTGGTCAGCCGATAGGTCAGCATCCGGTGCATCGCTTCCATCACCAGCCTCCTTCCCCACAGGCATCGCGGTGGCCCGCGGTGGACTCCCCTCAGTCGAGCGAGGCCCGGACGAGCTTGCCGCGAATCTGCTCCGCCGCCTGCTCGTAGGCCCCGAGGAACTCCGAGTTGCAGTCCAGCCACAGGGCAACCCTGTGGAACTCCTCTGCCGAGAGCTTCACCCCGTAGTGGCTCTCGCCCAGGTACTTGAGCAGCGGCGCTGCCCGGGCGCCGAACTGGCCGGGGATCGTGCGGCTCCCGCCGTGCACCCCGGTGTTGATCGAGCCGTTGGTGACGTGGAAGTAGAAGCCGTACTTCCCCGCCAGATTGTTATAGGAGCGTGTGAACTGCTTCGCCGGCTCGCCCGTGAGGCCGAGCGCCTTCTTCTCACGGTGGCAGGCGACGCACTTGCGGTCGAGCACGGGCTGGACGAGCCGCGCGTAGTTGAAGGGGTTCGAGCCCTCCACGTCGGGCTGTATCGGCGATGGGGCACGCCGCAGCGCGAGGGGCACGCGGGCCATCGGCGGGACCTGCCGGCTCTTGCGCTCGTGGCAGCCCTGGCAGACGAGCCGCTCGCCGGGGTGGACGTAGGTGCCGGAGCGCATGGACATGATGGCGAGGCCCCGCTCGTCGAGTGCCTGGAAGTAGATCTCCTTGCCGACGGGCGCCTCGAAGTGGGCGCTGCCGTCGGCCTCGACGGGCACTGTGCCGAGCACGGCGCGGGCGTTGGTCTGGTTGGCGACGCCGATCCGCGGCTGGTTCGGCGGCGGGGTGGTCTTGGGCAGGACCTGGACGATCCGCAGGGCCTCGACGACCGCGCCGTCGGGCCAGGTGAAGTCGCTGTCGTAGACGTTGACCACGGCGACGGTGGCTGGCCGCGGCCCGAGGTGCTTCGTCCGCACGGTCTGGGTGGTGGCGTCGGGAATGACAGGGGGCCGAGTGCGCGGACGCAGGGGAATGGGGCTCAGGCAGTTGATCTTCGGGTCGCGGTAGACCAGTTCCCTGTTCCCGTCGCGGTCGATCCAGTAGATGCCGCGGTTGCGGGCGTCGTAGTCATAGACGCACAGGTAGTCGTCCTCGCTGAGTGGCCAGGGGGTGCCGTAGCACATGTAACGCTTGGTCGGGCGCCCCTCGGCCTCAGGGAAGGGCACCTCAGGGGTCAGGCGCTCGAGCTGCGAGCAGGCGTTGTCGTCGGGCAGGCGGTGGTCGATGAGCACCAGCGAGCCGAAGGCATTGCCGTGGTGGGAGCCGGTGACGGCGACGAACTTGTGTGAGCCGGGGATCGCCCGAATGCTCTGCTCCATCCAGGGCCGCTTCGAGCGGTCGAGCGGGTAATTGCCATGGAAGGACCGCGGGTCCCGCCCGTCGGGGTAGCACAGCCAGATGTGGTGAGCGACGTTCGTGTCCCGATCCACGTAGTCCCACCGCGAGTAGACGATCATCCCGTCGTTGGTCACGCTCGGGTGCCACTCGTGGGTCTCGTGGAAGCTCAGGCACACGATGTCGCTTCCATCCGGCTCCATCGAGAACATCGTGTAGACGGGGCAGTGGCGGCCGCAGCGCAGGTAGCCGCCGCGCCGCAGTGTGGTGAAGACGATGCGGCCGTTGGGCAGCTCGCAGGGGTCGAAGTCGTCGGCGTCGCCGTCGGTGAGCTGCACGAGGCCCGTGCCGTCAGCGTTGCACCTGAAGAGATGGTAGCTGATCGCAGGGCCCCAGGTGTAGGTCTTCTTCGCCTTGGCCTCGCTGTAGGCGAAGTAGAGGGTCTTGCCGTCGAAGGAGACCTCTGGCGAGAGAAACGAGCCTCCGACGAGCCTCTGCCCCTTGAGCCGCCCCTTTTCGACCACCGACTCCGCCAGCAGGTTCCGCAGCTTCGGGCTCTCGCCGAAGGGGTCTTCGAGGACGAAGAGACCGCCGCCGGGCCTGGCGTTGCAGCCGTAGTACTGGTCGCACATGTGGAACGGCCCGCCGGGGTCGTGGCGCGTGATGAAGAGCAGCTTGTCGATATCGAGCAGGGGGTTGCAGAAGGCGATCTGGCGGGCGAGGCGTCGGGCATCGAGGTAGAGCTTCCGGCGGGCCGCCTCGGCCAGCTTCTCCCTGCTCTGGAGGCGGGCCACTTCCTGGGCGAGTCTCTTGAGGCGTGCGGTGAGCGGCGCGAGCCGTTCCGGGTCGGCGCAAGACGCCAGGCGAGAGGCGAGCTTCTGCGCGCGCGCGAGCACGTCGCGGGTGTGGGCGATGGTGAAGCCGCCGCCCCTGGGCGCTTTGCCAGGCGGCGCCGCACTCGTGACGCCCGCAGGCAGGGTGCCGGGATAGGAGTACTTGCTCACGCTAATCTGGTCGGCCGGCTTGCGCAGGGCAATGTTCGTCTTCGGGTCGTCGGCGGGGTAGACCTCGATCTCGTCGAGTGCGAAGGACATGCGGCCCCGGATGTGGCAGCGCACGATGCGGGCCTCGACGCCCTTGCCCTTGAGGTCCACCACGAGCGGCTTGCCGGCCTTGACACCGCCGAAGGGCTTCCCGCCCTGGTCGTGGATGAGGCGGAAGGTCTTGCAGGCGGGATCGCCGTCCTCGCCGGCGACGGAGATGAGCAGGTGGCTGCTGCGGCTCGCCGTATGGCCGTCCGTGCGATTGTAGACCACGATGCGGCCGAGGCGGTAGACCTTGCCAAGGTCCACCTGCCACCAGGGGTTCGTCTCGCCGCTTGCGACGTGGAAGCCCCACCGCCCGTTCTTGACGCCATCGACGCCGCCGCTGGCGTCCTCGGCGGTCGTCACGCCGTGCTCGTTGACCTTCGCCGACGCGGGCGCCTTCGCCTTTGCAGGCGCCTTTCCGGGCGCGAAGCGCGCATCCTGGGCGATCCAATCGGCCTCGACGAGCGCGCGCATCGGCTCGCCCATGGCCTCGGCCGCCGCGGCCAGCGCGGAGGCCGATGTGAGAAGAAGCGCCGCGATCGGCAGCACGACAGCGTAGAGCACTCGTCGCATTGGGGGGCCTCAATGCCCTGTCATACGGCCCTCTCCGCGGCCCCTATCGTACGATCCGCACCGTGCGATTGCAAGCGGGAACTGGCGTGCGGCCGGGCCGGGCGCGCCACGTGCGGGGCGACGGGAGCGGCTACTCCTCCGTCGCCTCGCCGCCCTCGGCGCCGAGCTCCTTGGCCACCGCTTTCCAGCGCTCGGCGTAGTCCTCGAGGCGCTGCTCGACGGCGTGGAAGACGGTGCCCTCGGGGTAGGCGCCGTCCTCGCCACGCTCGCCGGCGGGGACGCCGGTGAGGATCTCGATGCCCTGCTCGATGGTGGCCACGGGGTAGATGTGGAACTGCCCTTCGCGGACCGCTTCGACGACCTCGGGGCGGAGCATGAGGTTCTTGACGTTGGTTCTGGGGATGAGGACGCCCTGGTCGCCGGTGAGGCCCTTTGCCTTGCAGACGTCGAAGAAGCCCTCGACCTTCTCGCTGGCGCCCCCGATGGGCTGGACCTCGCCGCGCTGGTTGACCGAGCCTGTGACGGCGAATCCCTGGCGGATCGGGATGTCGGCGAGGCTGGAGAGCAGTGCGTAGAGCTCGGTGGACGAGGCGCTGTCGCCGTCAACGCCCTCGTAGCTCTGCTCGAAGCCGATGCTGGCGGAGAGGGTGAGAGGCCGCTCCTGTCCGAACGTGCCGTTGAGGTAGCCTGCGAGGATGAGGACACCCTTGTCGTGGATGGGGCCTGAGAGCTTGACCTCTCGCTCGATGTTGACGACCTGGCCCTTGCCCATGTGGGTGCGTGCGGTGATGCGCGAGGGCTTGCCGAAGCTGTGGTCGCCGAGCGCCATGACCGCGAGGCCGTTGACCTGGCCGACCACGGCGCCCTCGACGTCGATGTAGATGTCGCCGCGCTCGATCATCTCCTGGACCAGCTCCTCGATGCGGTTGGCGCGGCGGACCCTGGCCTCGGTGGCCTGCTGGACGTCGTCGCGGGTCACGGCCTCGCGACCGTTCTTCCGCGCCCAGTAGGCCGCCTCCCGGGCCATGTCGCAGACGTGGGAGAAGCGGGTCGAGAGCTTCGTCTGGTCGCCCACCAGCTCGCTGCCGTACTCGACCATGCGGGCGATCCCGCTCGCGGCGAAGGGCATCC
Source organism: uncultured Planctomycetota bacterium (assembly GCA_964506385.1). Classification (GTDB taxonomy): domain Bacteria; phylum Planctomycetota; class PUPC01; order DSUN01; family DSUN01; genus CAZDNN01. Next base: position 31,073 of record CAZDNN010000001.1, on the reverse strand, counting down.
AGCCCTCGCAGCGGCACTGGGTGGCAAGGAACCGCGCGTAGAGCGCCACGGTCTCGTCCGTGCGTTCCATGGACGTGTTGAAGTCAGCCATGACCTTGAAGTGCTCGGGGAAGGCCTCGTCGTACTGGTGGAGCAGGTAGTAGAGCATGGGGTGGCCGGTGATGATGACCTTGATGTCGAGCGGGATGGGCTCGGGCTCGAGGCTGACGGTGCTGACGAGGCTGAAGCGCTCGGCGAGGTCGGCGATGCGGGCGTGGCCGGTTTCCATGGCCTGCTTGAGGGCCTCGTAGGCGTAGGGGCGGGTAAGCAGGTGCTCGGCCTGTAGGACCAGGTAGCCGCCATTGGCGCGGTGGAGGGCGCCGGGCGTGATCATGGTGAAGTTGGTGACGAGCATGCCGAACTGTGCCTGGCGGTCGATGCGGCCCACGAGGTTCTGGTAGGTGGGGTCGGGCTCGACGATGACGGGCGCGCCCTCGGTCTGGCTGTTGTCCACGATGAGGTTGACGGTGTAGCGTTCGAGGAAGGCCCAGGGCCTGGCGCCCATGAGCATGGCGAGGGGATTGGGCTGCCCGTCCTCGTCGCCGGAGCTTTCGCTGCTGGCCGCCTGCGCCCGATGGGCGGCGACGAGCTGCTGAGCATTCGCCACCACGTCCTCCCGCACGCCGTCCAGATGGCGGGTCACGGCCTCGATGGCAGCGTACTTCTCTCTGAGCCGGTCGATGTGGTGGGAGACGGCGAACAGGACGGTCTTGCGCTCGTGCTCCTGGAGCCGCTCGCGGGTCTGACGCTCCAACTCGCGCACCTCGCGGACCGTGCGGTGGATGTCCTCCTGGAGGGTCTCACCCGCCGCCTGGATGCGCTGCTGCTCCTCCTCTGGCAGCTTCTCGAAGTCCTGCGGCGCCACCAGCTTCCCATTCACCATCGGCGCCATGAACACGCCTTGAGGCCCCCGCTGGATCTTGAAGCCGCGCTCGCGAGCCGTCGCGTCCAGCTCGGCGAAGTGGCGGGCCTGCTTCTCCTCGTGCTCGCGGATGATCTCCTGGGACTCGCGCTGGTAGTCCTCGTGCTCGAGCGCGCGCTGGATGCCGCGGCGGAGGGCCGGGGCCAGCTCCGCCATGTCGTCGCGGAACTCGGCGCCCTTGCCCGCGGGCAGGCGGACGGCGTGGGGCTTCTGCGGGTCGTCGAAGTTGTGGACGTAGCACCAGTCGTCGGGCACGGGCTTGGCCTTGGCGCGCTCCTCGACGAAGCGGATGACCGTGGTCGTCTTGCCCGTGCCGGGTGGGCCGAGGACATAGATGTTGAAGCCGGCGCCATCAATGTCCATGCCGAACTCGATGGCCTCGACGGCGCGCGCCTGGCCGATGACCTCCTCGAGGCCCGCCAGCTCCGCGGTGCCGCCGTCGAAGAGCGTCTCGTCGCAGACCAGGCGGACCTGGTCCGCAGTCAACTCCATGATCGGTGTCGCCATGCGATGTTCCTTCCCTCTCCAGACGTGTCCCCGTGATGGGATGGCCGCGCCGTCAGCCGAGCAGGGTCCATCCCTCGCGGTATGGACGGCGGATGAACGCGCTGGCCGCAGGACAGTTGGTGGCGGCGAGCTTCTTGGGGTCCCACTCGAGCTTGCTGTTGGCGCGGAAGGCCACGGTGCCCAGCAGGTTATGCTCGACGAGCTTGCCCGAGTAGTCGAAGTTGCAGAGGGTCTGCTCCCCGGTCTTGGCCGCGTGGATCCACTCGCCGTACTGGCCCTTCGATCTCGGGATCGACGGCGCCGGCCGCTTGAAGCCCTTGTACCGGTCTTCGGGCAGCAGGATGCAGCGGCGGTAGTTGGCCAGCAGCATGCCCTTGTCGCCGACGAAGAGCACCCCGATGCTCCACTTCTTCAGGTCGTGGCCTGGGGGCGACGTCGGGCGCTGGGGGCCGTCGTACCAGTGGAGCTTCAGCGCCGCCCGGCCCTCGATGGCCGGGTGCTCCCAGTGGACCTTGAGCCAGTGGGGGTAAGACTCGTCGCTGTGCGGCTCGCCCTCGGACTCGACGGTCAGGGGATCGCGGAGCGCGAGTGCCCAGAAGGGCAGGTCGATGAGGTGGCTGCCCATGTCGCCGATGCAGCCGTTCCCCCAGTCCCAGTGCTGCTCCCAGGTCATGCAGCCGGGCATATAGCTCTTGTGGTAAGGGCGATAGGGCGCAGGGCCGAGCCAGAGATCCCAGTGGAGGTAGTCGGGCACTGGCATGCCCTCAGCGGGCCGCTTCGGGCAGGGGCCGCGGCGGCTGCACCAGACGTGGGCCTCCCGCACCTCGCCGATGGCTTTGGCCCGCACCAGCTCGACCACGCGGCGGTAGTTCTCCGTCGCGTGGATCTGCGTGCCCATCTGCGTCCGTACCCCGTCCTTGGCCTTCTCGAGATACGTCTCCTGGACGACCCGGGCCTCGTAGACGGAGTGGGCGAGCGGCTTCTCGCAGTAGACGTGCTTCCCCCGCCGCATCGCCCACACACTGACGAAGGCGTGGGTGTGGTCCGTGGTGCTGCACACCACGGCGTCGATGTCCTTCTGGTCGAACATCTTACGCCAGTCGTGGTAGGTCTTGGCATCGGGGAACTGCGCTTTGGCCTTGGCGAGGTGGCGGTCGTCGATATCGCACAGCGCGACGATGCGCTCGCGGCGGACGCCGCCGATGTTCGCCCGTCCGCGGCCGCCGACGCCCACGATGGCCATGGCGAGCTTGTCGCTCGGCGCCTGCTTGCCCGGCTCGCCGCCGAGCACCCCGCGGCCGACCACCATCAGCCCGGCGCCAAGCGCCGCGCCCCTCAGGAACTCCCGCCGACTCCTGTCACCGCTCATCGTCAGCTCCTCCATGTCCGCCATCGGAAGGTGGGCCATCGGGGCCTCATCTCAGTGCTCAGCCTAGCCCACGGCCTCGCGGCTGTCAAGCAGTAGCACAACCCCGCCAAAGGGGCAGAGCGTGAAGGATTCGCGGTCTCTGGGCAGAGAGAAACTCCGCAGGATCGAGTGCTGAAGATCGCTTTGCCGCGTGCGATCAACCGCGGGCCAGGTCTCGGAAGGGCTCGTAGATGCCGGGGGCCGAGGCCACGGTGTCCCAGGTCTGGGGCTCGCGCTCGACTGCGTCGAGGACGGCTCCCGCCTCGCGCAGGATGACGTGCCCCGCCGCGATGTCCCAGGGCCGCAGGCGCATCTCGTAGAAGGCCGAGAGGCGGCCGCAGGCGACGTTGCACAGGTCGTACGCCGCCGAGCCGAGGCACCGCAGCTTGCGCACGCGGGGCGCCAGCCGGGCGCAGTGCTCGATGAAGTTGCGGTCGCTCCCCTCCCGTGCGCCGAAGCCGACGGTCGCCATGGCCTCCGACAGGTTGGTGATCCCGCTCGGGCGGATCGGCTGGCCGTTGCACGTCGCCCCCTGCCCCGTCTCGCCGACGAACAGCTCGTCGGTGGGCGGGATGTAGACGACCCCCAGCACTGGCTCGCCCAGGCTCGCAAGGGGCCGCGGGAACGGCGCGTCGGCTGTGGCCTCGGGCCGGCGGTAGCAGGCGACCGAGGAGCCGAAGTAGGGGATGCCGTGAAAGAAGTTCACCGTGCCGTCGAGCGGGTCGATGAGCCAGTAGAGATCGCCCTCGCCGCCGATGAGGCCGGCCTCCTCACTCAGCACGGCGTGGTCGGGCCACGCCGCCCGGATGATGTCGAGCACGGCCTGCTCGCAGAGGCGGTCGGCCTCGAGCTTCACGTCGTGCGCCGTCCGCGCGTCCACGGCCAGTGCGCGGCCGTAGTAGCGGCTCTGGATCTCGCCGGCGGCACGCGCAGCGGCGACGGCGGTGTCCCTCAGGGTCATGATGCTCCTCAGACGCAGGGCCAGCCTGGAGAACGGTCCCTCCCTCTGGCAGAGATTGTACCCGTATCGGGGCCGCGAGGCCATTGCCACTTGCGCACCGAGCCTTGCCCCGGGTCTTGGGGCATGCCGCTCCCTGGGGCCGCGTCGTGCCCGTCCTCGATTCGCCTCCCGACAACACCAGTGCCCCGACCGGGCGTAACTATTCAGCCGGCTGAATAGCTAGTTCCTGTTGCGGATCGCTCCAATGGGAGGGCGAGGCTCCTGCCGAGCCGCCCTTCGCCCCCTGAATCGGCTCAGCGGGAGCTTCGCCCTCCCGCACCGGGACTTTCCGCAAGACGAAGGGCGAACAGGCGGTCCCGAAGCCTGCCCAGCGGGGCCTCACTGGATTCAGAACACGTGGGACATCCCCCTGTCATTGCCGGTTGGGGGCGGGTGCGGGGAATCGGGCGGCCCGCTCGCCCCACGGGCGGAGAAGGCACGGGGCAAGGGGATCGAAGCTGCTTGGCGAGTGGATTGATGCGGACAGACCGGGTGGCAGCGGGGCGGCAACTGCGCGGGCAGGACATTACTTCTGCGAGTCTCCATGGACGTAACACAGGCCCAGAGGTTGCGCAAACGGCCGCGGCGAGTATAGTGTGGGGGCGGCAATCGAGGAGGAGCGCCATGGGTGCTGAGCCAGCGCCGTTCCGATGGCCCGAGGGGAAGCGAGCTGCGCTGAGCCTGTCGTTCGACGATGCCCGCCCGTCGCAGCTCGACCAGGGGCTGCCCGTCCTCGACGCCCACGGGGTGAAGGCCACCTTCTACGTCTCGCCCGCCAACATGGAGCGCCGCGTCGATGACTGGAAGGCCGCGGCCGCCAATGGCCACGAGATCGCCAACCACACGCTCACCCATCCGTGCAGCGGCAACTTCCGCTTCGCTCAGAGCAATGCCCTCGAGGACTATACCATCGAGCAGATCGAGGCGGACATCCTGGGCGGCACCGAGGCCATCGAGCGGATGATCGGCGTCACGCCCACGACGTTCGCCTACCCCTGCGGCCAGAAGTTCGTCGGCCGTGGCGAGGGGGTCGTCAGCTACGTGCCGCTGGTGGCGAAGCACTTCATCGCGGGCCGCGGGGCCTTCGACGAGTCGCACAACGCCCCGCGCTCGTGCGACCTCGCCCAGCTCTTCGGCATGGCCATGGACGACGAGCCCTTCGCCCGTCTCAAGGCGCTCCTCGACCACGCCGTCGAGGACGACGGCGGCTGGCTCGTGCTCTTCGGCCACGACGTCGGCCCACAGGGCGCCCGCCAGGTCACGAGGACAGATGCGCTCGACGAGCTGTGCCGATACGCCACTGATCCCGCGACCGGGATCTGGACAGATACCGTGGAAGCGGTTGGCCGGTACGTGGAAGAGCGGATGGGTGGATGAATGGATGGGTGGATGGATGGAGGAAGAGAGGAACCGCCGTCCGGGCGGTCGCTCTGGGTCGCTCTTCTCCTCCAATCATCCAACCATCCAGCCATCCATTCATCCACTCCCCCTCGCCCGCGACGTACCGCTGAGCCGTAGGCCCCTCGCATCGGAGGAACCTCGATGTACCGAGTCGGGCAGAAAGAGATCGACGCCATCGCGAAGGTGCTGCGCAGCGGGAACGTCTTCCGCTACAACATCGGGGGGGAGTGCGGGCGCTTCGAGCGGCGGTACGCCAAGTACCTGGGCGTCAAGCACGTGATGATGACCTCCAGCGGGACGACGGCGCTCACGGCGGCGCTTGTGGGCGTCGGCATCGGGCCGGGCGACGAGGTGCTCGTGCCCGCCTGCACGTACATGGCGACCGCCGTCTCGGTGCTCGCCGCGGGCGCCATCCCGTGGATCGTGGACATCGACGAGTCCATCACCCTCTCGCCCGAGGCCGTCGAGGCCGCCATCGGGCCGCGCACCAGGGCCATCGTGCCCGTCCACATGTGGGGCCTGGTGTGCGATATGCGGGCGATCATGCGCATCGCACGCGCGCACAAGCTCCTGGTCGTAGAGGACGCCTGCCAGTGCATCGGTGGCGGCTACCGCGGCAGGAAGGTCGGCTCCATCGGCCACGCCGCCGCCTTCAGCTTCAACTACTACAAGCACATGACCTGCGGCGAGGGCGGCGCCGCCATTGCCAAGACCAACCAGGCCGCCGAGCGCATGCGCTGCATGGTGGACTGCTGCCGGTTCTACTGGAGCGGACGCGACAAGGACCTCCGCCCCTTCACCAGCAACGGCGCCCGGGCCTCCGAGATCGAAGGCGCCATGATGAACGCCCAGCTCGACCGCCTCGACCCCATGATCCGGGCCCTCCGCCGCCAGAAGCACCGCATCCTCAAGGAAACCGCCGACACCGGCCTGGTGCCGATCAAAGCGAACAGCCTGGACTGGGAGTGCGGCTCCCACGTCATGTACACCCTGCCTACGGCCGAGCAGGCCGCGCGCTTCGCCGCCCTCGCGGGCTGCGGCATCGCCGGCAAGACCGGACGCCACGTCTACACCGAGTGGGACCAGCTCTTCGACCACCGCGGCGCCCACCACCCCGCGCTCAACCCCTACAACCTCGCCGAGAACCAGGGCTGCCGCATGGACTACACGAAGGACATGTGCGCCCCGTCACTCGACATCCTGAACCGCACGGTGATGATCGGCAACCACCCGGACCGCCGGCGGCCACAGGTCACCGCCATCATTCGCAAGATCAGGGCCGCGGCCAGAGAGGTTCTCGGCTCCGCGAAGTGAGCGCGCGTTCGGTGTCCCGCCTTCAGGCGGCAGGATGCGATCGGTACGGAGGTGGACTCCTTTTCGTTGAGCGCCATACGGCCTGAAGGCCGCACTCCGAACGGGTGCAAGGAGATCGCGAACGTGGCGAAGAAGCAGAAGCTGACCTCGCGGCGAAGACGCAGGGAGAAGACCCGCGTCGCGATGATCGGCGCCGGCGCAATGGCCAACCGCGTGCACTACCCGTCGCTCGCGTCGTTCGACGACGTCGAGATCGCCGCCATCTGCGACATCGACCCTCGGCGGCTCAATGCGACCGCCGACCAGTACGGCATCGAGAAGCGCTACGCCGACTACCGCAAGATGGTCGAGGACGTCGCGCCCGACGCCGTCTACGCCATCGGCCCGCCGCACGTCATGTACGACGTCTGGACGTGGTGCCTCGGCCAGGGCCTGAATCTGTGCATCGAGAAGCCCATGGGCATCTCCCTCCACCAGGCGCGCTCCCTCGCCCACCTCGCCGACGAACACGGCTGCATCACCCAGGTCAGCTTCCAGCGCCGCGCCTGCCCGCTGCTGGTGAGGCTGCGGGAGCAGTGCCTCGAGCGCGGGCCCATGGTCCACGCCGTCTGCCGCTTCTACAAGTGCGCCATCAGCCCCATGCTCAGCGCCCGCGACCACATGATGGACGACGGGGTGCATGCCATCGACACCGTGCGCTGGATGTGCGGCGGCCAGGTCGTCGATGTCCAGAGCGTCTGCCGCCGCGTGCTCGTGCCCGACATCAACTTCCTCTCGGCCACCCTGGTCTTCGACAACGGCGCGACCGGGTACATCCTCAACTCGTGGACCAGCGGCCGCCGCATCTTCGACGTCGAGATGCACGCCCCGGGCATCTGCGTGGAGGCCGAGGTCGAGGGCCAGGCCCGTCTCTACGCCGACGGCGACCCCGAGGGCGTCGCCTACGACACCCGCCAGGTCGCCGGCAGCGACGAGTTCCACATCTACGGCGGCTTCCGCGCCAAGAACCGCCAGTTCATCGACGCCGTTGCCACCGGCGCGCAGCCCCCCTCCTGCTTCGCCGACGCCCTCAAGACCATGCAGGTCGCCGAGACCATCCTCGCCCAGGCCACGCTCGGGGGCGTCTGACCCGCGCATCCCCCCTCCGAAAACATGCTGAGCCACTCACCAGTCGTCGCCGCGAGCCCGTCAGAATGATATCACACCTCATGAGGTCCGATACCTTTCGGAGGACCTGACTTCCCGCCGAGCGTTTTGACAGCGCGCCGGCACGCCACTATAATCGCCCCCCAGCGTCCATTGCGGCGTGACGGGAGCCACCGGATGGCCGAGCACGACGATCGCTGGAAGGCAATGCTGTTCGAGGGCCCGGAGTTCATCCCCGTCAACGTCGGCATCCTGCCCGCCGCGTGGAGGAAGCATCGCGAGAAGCTCGACGCGATCTGCGCACGCCATCCCATCATCTTCGGCGACGTGACTGTCGGCGAGCGCGACTACGACGCCGTCAGCGGCCTCTACGTCGAGGGCGAGCACGTCGACCCCTGGGGCTATGTGTGGGAGAACGTGGCCGAGGGCATGGACGCCTACGTGAGGACCCACAACGTGCCCACCCGCGCCGACGTCCACACCCTCACCGCCCCCGAGGGCGACCACGGCACGCCCCACGGCTTCATGTTCATGCGCCTCTATTACCTCCGCGGCTTCGAGGAGTTGATGCTCGACTTCGCCGAGGAGCCGCCCGAGCTCCAGATGCTCATCGACATCGTCCTCGACTACAACCTGCGGCAGATCGAGCGGATGGTCGAGCAGCACGGCCCGGGCGAGCGGCTCCAGTACTTCGGCGACGACATGGGCATGCAGACGAGCCTGCCCATCAGCCCCGCGAAATGGCGGAAGTACCTCAAGCCCTGCTACGCGCGGATGTACGGCCGCTGCAAGGAGCTCGGGTGGCGCGTCTACATGCACAGCGACGGGCACATCTGGGAGGTCATCCCCGACCTCGCCGAGTGCGGGGTGGACGTCATCAACCCCCAGATCCGCGCCAACGGCCTCGATAACCTCGTCGCCGTCTGCAAGGGCAGGATCTGCGTCAACCTCGACCTCGACCGCCAGCTCTTCCCCTTCGCCACCCCCGCCGAGCTCGACGCCCACGTCCGCCAGGCCGTCGAGGCCCTCGGCTCCCCTGAGGGCGGCCTCTGGCTCAGCGCCGAGATCGGCCCCGACGTCCCCCTCGACAACGTCGAGGCCATCTGCTGCGCACTGGAGAAGTACCGTTCATACTACCGGTAGGGCGCTACCGGGACGCTCCTTCGGGGTTCAGGCGAACACGGACGCCGAGCTAGATCGACGCCTCCCAGCCTGTCGACCAGTCCCAATCATCCCAGCGCCGCGGAAGGCGCGCATGTCGCTCAAGCGTCTGTCTAGCCTTCCCCCACGCAGTGAACAACTGCTTTGCTCCGTTCCGCACACTGCGAGCCCAAACTCCCGCCGGCTCAGGATTCTGGCCCGGCAGGAGGAGGGCAGCCCAGACCTCTTCGATGTTGCGCACCGTCACGCCAAGTATCTTGTCCACGGTGCCGAGCGTGATGCTCCGGTTGAACAGAGCGCGAGCCGTGGCAGAAGAGGCCACCAGACAGGATCGGACCACTGGGTGCGGGTGTGATGACTTGTGGGCGCCTATCTTCACGGGAGCCCGAGGGTAGAGCACTCGGAACAAGACTCCGACGGCTGTGAGGTACGCAATCATGGCGAAGTCTTCTGCTTCCCATGCCGTGGTCCCGGCGACCTCGCGCAATGGACCACCCACGTCCCGGGCTGTGTAGACGAAGTGCGCGTGGTGACAGGCAAAGGCATCCGCATCGCACTCGAGAACATGGGAGAAGATGAGCTCTCCAGGGGCTGAGGACCTTTGCCCTAGCTCCGAGATGAAGCCCCTGCTTCCATATGCCTTGAGCAACTCCAGATGCCCACCGACGACGTGGCCCACCTCGTGGAACAGTAGGAACTCGAGTGCTAGCTCGCCAAGAGCAATCGCGATAGATGCCCGTCGCTTGTCTTGAGGGATGAGAACGGCGCGCTGCCCCGTATCGGGGTCGCAGGAACGAACGAGAGGGAGCGCCGGGAATCCGCTGTCGGCAAGATCGGTTGGCGTCTCCTCCGCTGTCGGATCGCCGACCTCAGGGAGAAACGCTTGCGAACTGAAGAGGCCCAGCATCGTGCCAAAGGTCTGCTCAAGCGCTCCACGATTGATGCGGATGTGGTCGGCGTTGCCATCCCCTGTCACGGCAGCATTCAGCGCCGCGTCGTCGACGATCTGGATGTCCAGGGGGCGACCCCTCCAGGGAGACTGCATGTACTCCCGGAGAGAGTCATAGGTCGCATAGGTCCGCTCGACCAATCCGCTGATGGTGGCGCGGAAGGGTTCTTCAAGGTCATCACTGTAGATCAGCGCGCTCACGCCCTATTCCGTCCCGGCTGCTCTGTCTGGGCTCGCATTGCCTTTGATCAGTGCCTGGATGCGCTCGACCGTCTCCGGCGCGAAGTACTGCTCGCCGGTTTCCTGACACACGCGCGCGGGAACGTGCTTGATGATGTAGAACTTCCCGCCGTGCTCAAGGGTGTAGGTAACCTTGGTTCCCGGCATCGCCTCTTCCATCCCGTCGCCACTCAACTGACCTCGGCCCGCTGCCCGACAGGCTCAACGGAGCTTCGACGGGTCGAGCAGCCTGGCGCCGTGGTATACGGTGAGGACCTCGACCAACTGCTGCCTGACTCGGTAGACAAGCCGGTAGTTCCCCAGGATGACCTCGCGGAGGGTGGGATCATTCGCCTCCGGGACAACCCTGCCCGAGTTCGGGAAGCGGGCAAGGCGTTCGGCCGCGGCAATGACATCCATGGCGAAGAGACTGGCGTAGTGCGAGGAGTCCTGAGAGATGAAGTCTGTTATGGCCTCGAGGTCCTCTGCGGCCTGAGCTGTCCACCTCACTTCAGCCACTTCGCCATCCGAGCTTTCACGTCTGCATGAGGGATCGTCTGTCCGGCGTCAGCCTGCTGGAGCCCCCTCTCGATCTTCGCGAGGAAGAGCAGCCGCTCCATCGCGTCCTCGATGGACGCATCGTCGGGCAATTCCTGAATGGCCTGAACGACTCTCTCTTTGGTGGTCATGGGTCTATGGCCTTCCCTTGTGGTCCTCGTCGCGCGCTTCGCTCAAACGCAGTTACACGTACCCGCCCGCTCAACCCAATGATAGTCCGCAGGCTCAGGTGAATCAAGCATGACGTCCCGCTGCATTTGACCTGCGGCGGACCTTGCGTATGCTATGCCGCGCCGGAGACTTGAGCTTCCGCAGACCTACAGGAGCTTCTCGAATGCCCAAGATCGCGTTCATGGGTGCCGGCAGCACGGTGTTCGCGAAGGCCGTGCTCGGCGACGTGATGCTGACCGAGGCGCTGCGGGATTCGCATCTCGCGCTCTACGATATCGACGGCGGGCGGCTCGAGGACTCGAAGCTCATGCTCGACGTCCTCAACCGCAACGTCAACGAGGGCCGCGCGACCCTGACGACTCATCTCGGCGTCGAGAGCCGCCGCGAGGCGCTCGACGGAGCCGACTACGTGGTCAACGCCGTCCAGATCGGCGGCTACGAGCCGAGCACGGTCATCGACTTCGAGGTGCCGAAGCGCTACGGCCTGCGGCAGACCATCGCAGACACCCTGGGGATCGGCGGCATCTTCCGCGCGCTGCGGACCATCCCGGTGATGCTCGACTTCGCCCGCGACATCGAGGCGGTGTGCCCCGATGCCTGGTTCCTCACCTACGTCAACCCCATGGCGATGGTGACGGGGGCCATGCTCTTGGCGACGGACGTCAAGACGGTGGGCCTGTGCCACAGCGTGCAGGGCTGCGCCCGAGGGCTGCTTCGCCGGGTTGGCATGCTCGACGAGGTGAAGAAGCTCCAGTGGAAGATCGCAGGGATCAACCACCAGAGTTGGCTCCTCGAGATCACCGACGGTGGCCACGACCTCTACCCAGAGATCAAGCGCCGCGCCGCAAGGCTGAACGAGAAGGCCCGCAAGGACCCCGACGTGAAGCACTGGGACCTGGTCCGCCTCGAGATCATGCTCCGCTTCGGCTACTACGTCACCGAATCGTCCGAGCACAGCGCCGAGTACATGCCCTACTGGATCAAGAGCCAGTATCCCGAGCTCATCGACGAGTTCCGCATCCCCCTCGACGAGTACCCCCGCCGCTGCGTCGCGCAGATCGAGGGCTGGAAGCGCCGCCGCGACGAGCTGGTCGCCAACCCCGAGCTCTCCCACCGACGCACCGGCGAATACGCCTCCTGGATCATGGAGGCCATGGAGACCGACGTGCCCTACCGCATCGGCGGCAACGTCCTCAACACCGGCCTCATCACGAACCTGCCGCGCACGGCGTGCGTCGAGGTGCCGTGCATGGTCGATCGCAACGGCGTCCAGGGCTGCTACGTCGGCGACCTGCCCGAGCAGTGCGCGGCGCTGAACCGCACGAACATCAACGTCCAGCTACTCACCGTCGAGGCCGCGCTCACCCGCCGCCGCGACGCCATCTACCAGGCGGCCCTGCTCGACCCACACACCTCAGCCGAGCTGACCATCGACCAGATCGTCGCCCTTTGCGACGACCTCATCGAGGCCCACGGCGACATGCTGCCCGAATACCACTGAATCGGAGAACAGATCAGGGGGCAGAGACAGCGGAGAGGCAGAGAAGAGAGAACGAAGAGGAACTCTCAGGAAACCAGGAAGGCAGGAGAAGTCAAGCGGGAAGGAGAGAGGAAGAACGATACTCGTCCCGATGCTCCGGCGTCGGGACGGAGCAGACGACGCTCCAGCGTCGTTAGGCGGAGTAGGCGCCTACCCCGCTCTCCCACGCTGGAGCGTGGGCAGCGTCGGGACACAAGCAGCGATGCTCCAGCGTCGGGAAGGAGAGCAGGCTCACCCCCGCGGAGGATAGGACCGATGGGACGGATAGGACCCGTCGCCCTCGCTCTGGCCTTCGCTGCCCGGGTCAACGCCGCGGAGCTGCCCGAGCCGCACCAGTTCCGCAAGGGCCGCACGCCCTTCAGTCGGAACGCGGCCCTCCACTACGATGCGAAGCTCGGCGTCGTGCTCCTGCACAACCCCGTCACCGTGTGGGCCTTGCGCCTCGACCGCGGGACGGCGAAGATCACCGAGGCGCGCGACTGAGGGATGCATGCGATGAGCAACGCGGTCTGGCTTCTGGGAGCTCTCCTTCTCGTGGCGGCCGTGCGTCAGGCGAACGCTGGCGCACGGCGCGAGCCGATCGGGCACGGGGCGCAGTTCGCGCTGCGGCCGAAGGCGAAATGCGGCGGCGTGGAGAAGAAGGCGATCTTCGCCCACCCGCCGTGGAAGGGGGCGAAGGGCCGCGTCGTCGGGCAGTTCGACATCCACCTCAACGACGCCAAGGCCCCCGAGCTGACCTTCGCGATGGGCATCCACGATGGCCACGGCTCCGACAAGGGCGTCATCTACCGCGTCTCCGCGGGCGGGAAGGAGATCTGGAGCGAGTTCTACCGGGAAGGCAAATGGAAGGCCGTCGCCGTTGACCTGAAATCACTAGCAGGCAAGGCGGCGACGCTCGAGCTGGCGGTCGACTCGCTGGGCGAGCACTACGCCTGCTGGGGCGAGCCGCGCATCGTCGACGGCGGCAAGACGCTCTACGACCTCGCCGACATGGCCGCCAAGGCAAGGAAGTTCGTCGACCTGATGGACTCGATCCCCGAGGGCCAGCTCCCCGAGAGCCTGCGCCGCGAGCAAGAGCAGCAGCGCCGCGCGAGCGCGGACGTGCGGCCCACGCCCCAGCAGCTTGCCTGGCAGGAAATGGAGTTCATCGCCTTCGTCCACTTCGGCATCAACACCTTCACCGACCGCGAGTGGGGCACGGGCAAGGAGGACCCCAAGCTCTTCAACCCGACGGCGCTCGACGCCCGCCAGTGGTGCCGCGTCTTCAAGGATGCGGGGATGAAGATGGTCATCCTGACGGCGAAGCACCACGACGGCTTCTGCCTGTGGCCGAGCAAGTATACGGAGCACTCGGTGAAGCACAGCCCGTGGCGGGGCGGCAAGGGCGACGTGGTGCGCGAGCTGTCCGACGCCTGTCGCGAGGCGGGGCTGAAGCTCGGCGTCTACCTGTCGCCGTGGGACCGCAATCATCCGCAGTATGGCAACTCGCCGGTCTACAACCAGCACTTCAAGAACCAGCTCACGGAGCTGCTGACGAACTACGGCGAGATCACGGAGGTGTGGTTCGATGGTGCCTGCGGGGAGGGGCCGAACGGCAAGCGGCAGGCCTACGATTGGGAGGGCTACTATGGGCTCGTTCGCAAGCTCCAGCCCGACGCCGTGATCGCCATCTGCGGGCCCGACGTGCGGTGGGTCGGCAACGAGAGCGGCGTTGCGCGGGAGACGGAGTGGAGCGTGCAGCAGCGCGGCGGCAAGGCGGTGTGGTATCCCGCCGAGTGCGACGTGTCGATCCGCCCGGGGTGGTTCTACCACGCGAGCCAGGACGGCAAGGTGAAGTCGCTCGACCACCTGCTCGACATCTACTACAAGAGCGTCGGCCGCAACTCGGTGCTGCTGCTCAACGTGCCGCCCGACCGCCGCGGCCTGATCCACGAGAACGACGCCCGCCGCCTGCGCGAGCTGAGGGCGGCGCTCGACGCCACGTTCAAGACGAATCTCGCGCACGGCAAGAAGGCTACTGCGTCGAGCAGCCGCGACGAGGCGCACGGCCCGGACAAGGCGCTCGATGGCGATGGGGCCACCTACTGGGCCACCGACGAGGACGCGACCACAGCATCGCTCGTCATCGACCTCGGCGCGCCAACGACCTTCAACCGCTCGATGCTTCAGGAGCACATCGCCCTCGGCCAGCGCGTCGAGAGCTACGTGCTCGAGGCGTGGGACGGCAAGGCGTGGAAGCCCTTTGCGCGGGGGACGACGATCGGCTACAAGAAACTCGACCGCTTCGCCGACGTGGCGGCGCGCCGCGTGCGGCTGGTGATCGAGGCGGCCCGCGCGGCGCCGACGATCCGGGCCATCGGCCTTTTCCGTGCGCCAACGCGCGGGAAGTAGTCAGGCTGAGCGGCTCAGCGGGAGCCTCGCCCTCCCTGCCCGCCAGGGATCACTTCCCTTTGATGTCGTAGGCGTAGAGGAAGTCGCTGTGGCGGAGGTAGAGGCGGCCGCCGCAGACGACGGGGTGCGCCCACGTGGGGCCGCGGCCACCCTTGGGGATGTGGAAGCTGCTGATGACCTCGCGACGCTCGGGCGTGGGCCTGATGAGCTCGACGAGGCCCTTCTCGTTCCGCGCGTAGATCAGGCCGTCGGCGAACGTAATGGAGCCTTTTGTCGGCGTGCGGACGCTGTGCATCAGCTTGCCCGTCTTCCAGTCCAGACACTCCCAACACCACTTGTACTTGCCGTGGGCGTAGCCGTAGAGGCAGCCGTCGATGAGCAGGACGTCGCCGTGGTGGCTGTCGAGGCGCTCGGTCTTCCAGACGAGATCGACCGCGCACTTGTCGCCCTGGACGTTGAGCTTGAGCAGGCGGCTGCCGACGCGGTGGCCGGTGGCGAAGTAGAGGTGGCCGTCGTGGTAGCGGGGCGTGAAGATGTTCTCGTCGAAGGGCGTGGTGTGGCCGACCTGCCAGAGGAGCTCGCCCGTCTCCGCGTTCACCCCGATGATCGACTTGGCGAGCATGGTGGTGACCTGCCGCAGCCCCCTGTAGTCGAAGACGATGGGTGAGGCGTAGCCTGGCTTGTGCTTGCCGCCCTTGCAGGCCCAGATCGTCTCGCCGCTGGCCTTGTCGAGGGCGACCATGGTGATCTCGGGGCCGCCGGGGGTGCAGATGAGCTTGCGGCCGTCGATGAGCACCGATTCGGCGAGGCCCCAGGTGATGTTGCGGCCGCCGAACTTCTTGAGGATGTTGAGCCCCCAGACCTTCTTGCCCGTCTTCGCCTCGAGGCAGACGAGATCGCCGTCGGCATTCTCGTGGTAGAGGCGCTCGCCGTCGATGGTAGGGGTGCCCCGGGCGCCGCGGTGCTGGCGACGGTAGGCGGGGCCGTTGGTGGCCCGCCAGGCGAGCTTGCCGTCGAGGGTGAGTGCGCTGATGACGGTATCGGCGCCGATGTTGCCCGTGGTGTAGATGAGGCCGTGTGCGATGGCGAGGGTGGAGAAGCCGTGGCCGAGGCCCTGGAAGGTCCACAGCAGCTTGGGTCCGCCCTCGGGCCACTGCTCGAGCAGGCCGGTCTCCGTAGACATGTTGTCGCGGCGCGGGCCGTGGAACTGGGGCCAGGGGTGGGTCTCGGCGGCGACCGCCACAGCCGAGCACAGACACGACAAGGCCACCGCCTCCAGGAATCGGTGACGTCGCACGGCGGGGCCTCCTTCACTCGGCGCCGAGCGCGAAGCACGTGAGGTGCGTCTTGTCCTTGACGCATAGGACCTTGTCAGTCACGGCGAGATGCGCCCAGACAGGGCGGTCGGTCAGGTGTGAGCGGGCCAGCTCCCTGTAGCCGCCGGGGTCGGCCGCAACGAGCAGCAGGTCGCCCCCCGTGGTCATCACGAGCAGCCTGTCGCCGACGAGCACCAGCGACGCATACTCGCCCATGCGGCCGGGCGACGCCCACGCGGTCTTGCCGTCGGCGAGCGCCAGGCACACCAGCGTGCCCTTGCCGCGCATCGACAGGCCGTAGATGTGGCCGCCGCGGCGGACGGGCGAGCTCATGAACATGGACTCCCCCTTGTTGTGCCACCGCTTCTGGGCCGCCAGCTTCCCGTCCCCCGCCGCGACGCGCACCGCGGCGGTGCCCTCGTGGTAGCCCGAGTAGACCACGAGGTCGCCGTGGACGACGGGCGTGATGATGTTCATGTCGTAGCGGACCTTGAAGGGGATCTGCCAGAGCAGCTTCCCCGTCTGGTCGTCGGCGCCGCACAGACGCTTGTGCGTGAGCGTGACGACCTGCCGCTTTCCCGCCAGGGTGGCGATCTGGGGCGACGTGTAGGCGGGGCCGACGTCGGTCACCCGCCAGAGCGCCTCGCCCGTGTCTTTGTGGAAGGCGGCCAGTGCGCCGTCGGCGTCGGTGCCCACGGTGAGGATGCAGCGGGTGCCGTCGATGAGCGGGGAGTTCGCAGCGCCCCAGATGGGATAGGGCTTCTCATACTCGTTGGCGAAGGTCTTCTGCCAGAGGCGCTTGCCGCTGGCCAGGTCGTAGCAGGCCAGCACCCCCGAGACGCCGAGGGTGTAGACCTTCCCGTCGGCGACGGTCGGCGTGGCGAACGGGCCTCTGCCGTGCGCGCGGGCCACGGGCCGCGGCGCGAAGGGGCCGGCGGCGAAGGCGGCCTGCCAGACCACCTTGCCGCTCGCCGCGTCGATGCAGCGCACCACCTCTTCCTCGCCCTGGCGGGCCTGCTGGACGACCTTGCCGCCAGCGACCACCGGCGAGGAGTGGCCGAGGCCCACCTCCAGCGACCAGGCCCGCGTCAGCGCCGGCGGCCACGGGTCGGGGAGCTTGACGCCGGCCGCCACGCCGTCGCGGGTCAGGCCGCGCCACTGCGGCCAGTCCGCGGCGCTCGCCGAAGCGATCGGAGCGGCCAGCCCGATCAACACACCCACCGCCGCCCAGCTCTTCCCCATGTCACGACCCTCCATGGTTGCGACCCGTGTCCTCCCCGTCCCGAAGTGCGAGCGCGCCCGTCGGGCACGCGGCTGCGCACGCCCTCGCGACCCGCGCCAGACCCCGCTCGAGCGGCTCCTCGAAGGGCACGCCGACGCGGACGTTGAAGCCGCGGCCGATGAACGCCAGGCCCAGCTCCTCGCCAGCCTCCGCCGCGATCCCGATGCACAGCCCGCAGTCAATGCACTTCCCCGGCTCGAAGACCAGCTCGGGGTGATGCGCGTGCTGGACGAAGGGCCGGCGCTCCGCCCTGTAGCGGCTGGGGCTCGCGCCGCAGGCAGCGGCGTAGCGGCGGAGCTTGCAGCTCGCCGGCTTGCGGCAATCGCAGTGCAGGCAGCGCGCCGCCTCGGCCCGGGCCTCGTCGTCCGAGAAGCCGTTCCCGGATGGCGTCACCCGCGCGGCCTCACTGGCTCCTTCCATGAAAGCAGCGAGCTCGCCATCCTGCAAGCGCCCCATCCGCGTGGTGAACAGCTTGGGCGGCCCAACGACCGCCTCCCCACGCAGGAGTTGGCCGATCGACGCGGCCGCGGTCTTGCCGTCGGCCACCGAGCGCACCGCCATGCGCTGAGGCCGCACCGCGCTTCCCGCCGCGAAGACGCCCTCGAGCTCCGTCGCCAGCGTCTGCCGGTCCACCGCCACCCCCTGCTTCGAGGCAGGGAGACCGAAGTGCTCGGAGCTCCCCTCTCCCGCCGCGACGAGCACCGCGTCGAACTCGCGGCGCAGGTCGTCCAGGGAGACGGCTTCGCCGACCCGCGTCCCCAGGCGCAACTCGGCGCCCAGGCGCGCGATGGCGGCCGCCTCGGCCTGCACGACGTCGCGCGGCAGCCTCTCCTCCGGCACGGCGTACTGGAGGGCGCCGCCCGGCTCCGGGTGGTCGTCGAAGACCGTGCAGGCGTGGCCCCGCGCGAGCAGGTAGAAGGCGGCGGACAGGCCGGCCGGGCCAGCCCCGACGACGGCCACCCGCTTGCCCGAGCTGGGCGCACAGTCCGGCAGCCAGGGCTCGCCCGAGGCGAGGTCGGCGTCGCCGACGTAGCGCTTGAGCAGGCAGATGGACACAGGGGCATCGGCCTCGCCACGCCGGCAGCCCTTCTCGCACGGCGCCGGGCAGATGCGGCCGAGGGTGGCGGGCAGCGGGATGTCGGCCTTCACCGTCGCGGCGGCCTCGCGCAGCTCGCCGCGGGCGATCTGGCGGATCATCACCGGGATGTTCATCTGCGCCGGGCACAGGTTGTGGCACGGGCCGACGCAGTCGCCGACGTGGTCGCTGAGCAGGAGCTCGAGGGCCGTGCGGCGCGCGGCGCGCACCTCGTCGGTCTCGCTCTCCACACGCATCCCCTCGCTGGCCGCCGTCGCGCACGCCGGCACCAGCCCGTTGCGGCCAGCCACCTTGACGACGCACACCATGCACGAAGTGGCCGGCTCGCGCCCGGCGAGGTGGCACAGCGTCGGGATCTCGATGCCCAGCGCCCGGGCTGCATCGAGCACGGTCGCCCCCTCGGGCACCGTCACCTCGCGATTGTCGATCGTCAGCGTCGGCACGCGTCGCTTCCCCTTGGTCGCGGCTCGGCGGGAGCCTCGCCCTCCCTTCAGTCACGCATCACAAATCACGGATCACGCGTTCATTCGACCTCGACGGCATCAACGGGGCAGACGTTCCTGCACGTCCCACACTTGATGCACTTCTCCTGGTCGATCTCGTGACGCTCGTAGGGCGTCATGGCGATGGCCTCGGCGGGGCAGTGCTGGGCGCAGCGGGTACAGCCGATGCACGCATCGGATATCGAGTAGGTGATGAGCGCGCGACATCTGCCCGCGGGACAGCGCCCCTCGATGTGCGCCTCGTACTCGTCGCGGAAGTACCGGAGCGTCGTGAGCACGGGGTTCGGCGCGGTGCGGCCCAGGCCACACAGGCTGCCCTGCTTGACCATGTGGCTCAGGGTCTCGAGATCCTCGAGGTCCCCCTTGCGGCCTTCGCCGGCACACAGCCGCTCGAGGATGTCGAGCATGCGGCGGGTGCCGATGCGGCAGAAAGTGCACTTGCCGCACGCCTGGTCCTGGGTGAACTCGAGGAAGTACCGGGCGATGTCCACCATGCAGTCGCTGTCGTCGAGGACGACGAGGCCGCCGGAGCCCATCATGGCGCCGACGTCGGCCAGGTCCTCGTAGTCTACTGGGGTGTGTGCGAGCCGGGCGGGGACGCATCCGCCGGATGGGCCGCCGATCTGGACGGCCTTGAGGCCCTTCCCGCCAACGATCCCGCCGCCGATCTCCTCGACGATCTCGCGCAGCGAGATCCCCATCGGCACCTCGATGAGCCCGCCCCGGGCCACCTTGCCCGCGAGGGCGAACACCTTGGTGCCCCTGCTCTCGGGCGTGCCCATGGCAGCGAAGGCCTCGGCGCCGTGGCGGATGATCCAGGGCACCACTGCGTAGGTCTCGACGTTGTTGACGAGCGTGGGCTTGCCCCACAGGCCCTCGAGAGCGGGATACGGCGGCCGCAGGCGCGGCATCCCCCGGCGGCCCTCGATGGACGCCAGGAGCGCCGTCTCCTCGCCGCATACGAACGCGCCAGCACCCTCCATGATGCGGAGCCGCAGGCGAACGCCGCTGCCGAGGATGTCGTCGCCCAGGTAGCCGTGTTCCTCGCAGCGGCGCAGCGCGGCCCTCATCCGCTGTACGGCGAGCGGGTACTCGGCGCGGATGTAGAGGTAGCCCTCATCGGCACCGACCGCGCAGGCGGCGATCGCCATCCCCTCGATGATGCGATAGGGGAACGACTCGAGCATCATGCGGTCCATGAACGCGCCGGGGTCGCCCTCGTCGCCGTTGCACACGAGGTACTTCCTGTCGCCTGGGGCCGCGCGCACGTGCTGCCATTTGAGTCCCGTGGCATAGCCCGCACCGCCTCTGCCGCGCAGGCCACTGCGGCGGATCTCCGCGATCACGTCATCGGCGGTGTACTCTCGCAGGCACCGCTCGAGCGCCTGGAAGCCGTCGTGCTCGAGGTACTCGTCGAGGTCGAGCGGGCTGAGTTGGCCCGAATGCTCCGTCGCGATCTGCTTCTGCCTGCCGACGAACTCGGCGATGGGCGCGTCGCGCACGTCGATCGCGTGGCGGTCCACCGCCCCCCAGGTATCGTCGGTGAATGCCGTGTCGAGCAACCCCGTGACTGCCGCCGCAAGCCTCCTGCCGAGCCCCCTCGGCTGGAAGTGGCGGAGGACAATCGCCCTGGCCTCGAGCGGTGTCACCGCTGTGTAGAGCGCACGCGGACGCCCCTTGGCGGCGACCTCCACCAGCGGGGTCAGGTGGGACATGCCCGTACACCCCACGCCTTTCACGAGGGCGCGCGCCCCCGTCTGCTCGACGGCATCCTTGAGAGCCTTGTACACCTCGGCACTGCCCCGGGCGACGCAGCAGGTGTCGAGGCTGATGCGGATCTCGCTCTCGATGTCCCCCCCCGTCGCAGAGTCGCTCTCGTGGGGATGGTGCTCGCCGCCGCGATCCAGTTCCAGGAAGTCGCGCACGACGCGGGGCACCGTCTCGGGGCTCAGATGGCCGTAGGTCACGTCGTCGATCTGGATGACCGGCGCCAGGGTGCAGCAGCCCAGGCAGGCGACCTTCTCGATGGTGAACAGGCCGTCGGGGTCAGTGTCGTCGCCGTCAGGGACGCCGAGGCGGCGGACGAACTCGTCGTACACGAGGCCGGCGCCCTTCACGTGGCACGCGGTGCCGACGCAGACGCGGATGAGGTGCTCGCCCATGGGGCGGTGGCGGAACTGCGAGTAGAAGGTCGAGACGCCCGCGATGGTGGCGGGCGTGATCTCGGTGATGGCGCAGGCGCGGCGCAGGGCGGCCTCGGGCAGGTAGCGGTAGTGCCCCTGGATGGCCTGGAGGAGGGGGATGACGCACTCGGGGCCGCGCCCGATCGCCGCCACCGCCTCGTCCACGTAGCTCAGGTCGATCTCGTCCGCCATTACTTCCCGATGCAGAAGAGGTGCTTGCTGCCGCGGAAGATGATCCGTCCGTCGAGGAACGCTGGGCTGGCCACCGCGTGCTCGCCGAGCTCGCAGCGAGCCAGTTCCTTCCACTCGCGGGCCGCCGCAAAGACGATCGTCACGCCCTTGTCGCTCATCACGTAGACCCTGTCGCCGACCACGGTGGGCGAGGCCAGGAAGTGCATCAGCGGCTTCGTCTCGTGCTCCCAGGCCTTCTCGCCCGTCTTGGCGTCGTAGCAGGTGATCAGGCCGTCGGCGGTGCACAGGAAGAGCAGCTCGCCGTTGGTCACGGGGCTGCACGTGTCGGGCAGGCCGTCCTCGGCCTTCCAGACGACGTGGGTCTTCGTCACGTCACCCGTCCCATCCGCGCGGACGGCTGCGGCGTAGGCGTATGCCTGGGCGACGAAGACGCAGCCGTTGGCGAAGACGGGCGACGGGGCGATCTCGCCATCCATGATATCGGCAGACCACAGCTCCTTGCCTGTCTCGGCGGCGTAGGCGATGAGCCAGGGCACGGCCACGGTTACGATCTGCTGGCGCCCGCCCGCCTCGATCGCGATGGGGGTGGCCCACGTTGGGCCGACCTCGCGGACGGTGGCCCACACCTGATCGCCCGTGGCGGTGTCGAAGGCGTAGAGCTTCGACTTGTCGTCGTCCTCCATCCCCTGGTCCATCAGGACGATGAGGCGGTCGCGCCAGGTGAGCAGGGAGGAGGCGTGGCCGTAGCTGTTGTCCGGCTTCCCCAGGTTCTTCGCCCAGATGCGCCTGCCGCCGAAGTCGAAGGCCGCGAGATCGCCGTTGGCGAAGATGGCGAAGACCCGCCTCCCGTCGGTCGCCACGGTGGAGGCGGCGTAGCCTGTGGCTTCCATCACCTCGGGCGGCTTGGCCGGGCTGCCGGGCACGCCCTCGACCTCGCCCGTCCACAGCAGCTTGCCGTCGTTGAGGCCGAAGCAATAGACCTCGCGGCGGTCCTTCTTCGCGGCCGACAGGAAGATGCGGTCACCCCAGACCACCGGCGAGTTGGGCGCGGTGAGCGGCACGGGGGTCTTCCAGACCACGCCCTCGCCTGTCTTGCCGTTCCACGCCATCGGGGCATTCGTGTAAGTGGCGATGCCCAGGCCCCCAGGGCCGCGGAAGCGAGGCCATTGCGCCGCCATTTCCTCGGGCGACGGATAGCCGGTGAGCGCAACGCCCGGCGTCCCAATCCCCTCGGGGGTCCCGCTGTCGCCGGGGATGCTGGTGGCCGGCTTTGCGGCGAGCGCAGTCCTCGGCAGCGTGTGGAGCGAACTCCACGCAAGGACGGCGAAGGCGAACGCCGTGACGGTGGCGACCGCCGCCACGGCATGCCGCGCCCAGGCAGCAGCCTTGGAGCGCTCGTCGCGGTGCGGCGGAGCGCCGGTCGGCATGGGCGGCTTCTTGCGGAGATCGGACGCGCTCTTGGCCGAGGCCAGGAACACGATCAGTCCGATAGCCAGCAGCCACGCGCCCCGCTCGGCGAATGCCTGGCGGGCGAAGAACTCCCGCCGCAGCGCCGCGTCGGCGGCGCGGATGCCGGTCTTCAGCGCCTCGTCCTTCGGACGCTCCCGGAGCTGCGTCTTCAGCGTGACGATCCGCACGGGGTCGCGGGGGTCGAGAGCCACCGTCCGAGCGTGGTTCCACAGCAGCAGGCCGGCGACGATCAGGACGAAGAGGCCTGCCACCGCCGCGGTCGCCACGGCGCCGCGGAAGGCGGCGTCGGACAGACCGCGGCTCTCGGCACACGCGTTGTCGGCGGCGTCAGGCATCCTCGATCGCCTTCCGTCGTCGCTTCTCGTTCGGGCAGTACTCGAAACAGCGCCCGCAGGCCAGGCACTCGCTGCGGTCCGCCTCGTAGTCCGTCTGCCGACGGCGAACCGTCAGGCCGAGCACCCGCAGCCCGACGACCAGCCCCACCAGCGCACCCACACCCCACCCGAAACGCCCCACGTCAGCGCGGATGGCACGGGCCTCCGCATACAGCTCCTCGACCGGCTGGCCCGTCCTGCGGAACGCCTTGCTCGCGTCGGTCCGGCCCTCGACCTCCCCCTTCTCCTCCTGCCACACCCGCTCGGCCAATCGCACCTGAGGATGCATCCGGGCCAGCGAGAACCGGAACACCCCGAACACCATGGCGCCCACAACCACCAGCACCGGCACGGCCATGAGCTGCCAGCCGACCCGCCGCCGACCCGCCGCCACCTCGCTCGGCGCCGGCGCCTCGTCGGGCGCACGAATCGCGCCGAAGGGACAGGCGTCCTCGCACAGCCGGCACTGGATGCACTCGTCCGGCGTGATCCGCACCCGCCACCTCGAAACACGCGACAGCCACCCGAGCAGCACCCCGTACGGGCACAGGAAACGGCAGTAGGGGCGTCCCACGAACACCCCGATGGCCAGGATGCAGCCGCTGAAGATCAGCATCGAAGCGTTCCCGCTCCGCCGGAAGAAGGCGACGAACGGGTCGTAGTCGCAAATGACGAACGCGCTGCCCGTCCCCGCCAGCACGACGGCCAGCGCCAGGTAGACGACGGGCAGCACCCGCAGCCCCTGCTCCAGCCACCACGGCACCCGCACCGGCCGAACCAGCACGAAATCCTGCATCGCCCCCAGCGGACACACCGCGGCGCAGAAGGTCCGCCCGAAAAGCAGCGTGAAGGCCAGCGGCAGCAGGAAGAAGGCCAGCACCGTCAGCGGCACGGCGTAGCCCGAGTTGAAGACCCCAAGCGCCACGTTCTGCACGGCCCCCACCGAGCACACACAGCCCTTCCGCCAGAAGCCGAAGTACGCCAGCGACGCCAGCATCAGGACGAAAAGCCACCGCCGCGACCGCACCTTCAGGGCATAGAACGACGCCAGCACCAGCGCCACAAACAGCACCGCCACGTCCAGGTACTCGAGGACAACGGACCGCGGGGCAGGATACTGAGTCGCGGGGAAGGTGTGCCCTGACTCGAAATCGGGCGGCGGGAAGCGCTCGACGCCCAGGGCCGCGCCGCCGATCATCACGAGCAGCACGAGGGCGATCAGGATGTGGGCGCGCGGTCTCACGTCTGCCGGTCGTCCTCGGCTCGGCGATCGGGATGTCCCTTGGGATGGATGTAGGGCCGCGCAGCAGGGACGCGGCGGAACGCTTGAGAGGGGCACGCGGCCGCGATGGAGCACTCGTTGCAGTTCAGGCAGCGGTCGTGGCGCACCTGGAGATAGAACGAGCCGTTGCCGAAGGCGCGACAGCCCTCGACGCATTTCCCGCAGCCGATGCACAGCTCCTCGATGATGTCGTACTTGAAGAAGGGCTCCTCGATGAACGTGCGCTTGATGGCAGCGACAGGGCAGAGCTGATTCTCGGCGCCGGTATTGAGGTCGTTCGGCTCGGCCTCGAAGTAGCCTGTGCATAGATCGCAGTACCCGCACATCGGATAGTACTGAACGCACTTGACCGCCGAGGGGTTGAGCACGCAGTAGGTGGCGCAATTCCCACACTGGATGCAGACCTCGGGGTCGAGCTGCCAGACCAGGTCGTCCCCCCGGCTGCGGGTCGCCAGGAAGCCGGCGGCGCCGCCCAGACCGAGCAGGCAGACGCCGCGCACGCCGCTGCGGAGGACCTCGCGGCGATCCACCGTCTTGTCCTCGTCCGCCATCGTCTACCCCTTCGCCTCCGCCCGTCGGGCGCTCTCGGCCTGCGGCAGGGCGCACGCCTCCAGCCGCGAGCAGCCTCGGCACGCGGGGCGCACGGCGCACCCGTCGCCCGAGCGGCGCCGCAGCGCCAGCCACCCGCCGAGCAGCGCGAGCGCGCCGGCGGCCAGCCAGCGGAGCAGGCCCCGCACGGCCTCGCGGCGGCTTTCACCCCTATCGTGGTGCCGGCTCACTGCGCCTCCTTCCGCGAGAAGATGCGTACCACCTTCCGGCCGGGGTCGAGCACGAACACACGCCCCCGGGAGTCCACCGCCAGGTCCAGACCCACGGCGTCCTGATCGAACGACTCTGGCGCCGCTGCGACAACCGTGAGCAGGACGCCCTGCGCGTCGTAGACCTTCACCCGCACCGTGCCCTTCTCGCTGGTGACCACCCGCCCGTCAGGAAACACGGCGAGGTGGCTCGGGTTGCAGCATCCGCCGAACGCGTCGATAGCGACGCCCGCCCTGCCCCACGACAGCTCGAGGCTGCCGTCCATCGTGTAGGTCTCGACGCGGCGGCGCCCAGGGTTCGCCACCCGCAGGAGGCCGTCGCGGCCAATGGCCACGTCGAGGTAAGGGCTCGGCACGATCAGCCCAGGGATGCCGCGCTCGGGGTCCTTGCGGGCGAAGCGGCGAAGGGCCTTCCCGGCCCTGTCGTACTGCACGACCTCGCGGTTCCCCGCATCGGCGACGAACACCCCAGGCTCGCCCACCGCGATGGACGTAAGCAGGGCCTTGCCCGCCAGCCGCTGCCAGGCGGCCCTCTTCTCGCCCGCGGGCGAGTAGACCTCCACGTGGTCCTTCATCGCCACGTAGATCGTGCCGTCGGCGTCCACGGCAATGGCCCGCGGCGGTGCCGCCAGCTTGATCTCCTGCGCCTTGCTGCCGCGGACGAGGATCGTCTCGTCGCCCGCGACGTAGAGGCTGTCGCCCGGGCCGATCGCGATCCCGCGGGGCTCGCGCAGCGAGACCGCGATGGACCCTGTCTCCAGGTAGCCAATCAGCTCGGGGTCCACCGGCTGGAGCGCCTCGACTGCGTAGTCGAACTCGGGGCTCAGGCCGCTCGGCTTGTCGTCCGCGACCTTCGCCGCCAGCATGAAGTACACCACCGCGCCGGCTACGGCCAGGAGCAGCGCCGCCAGGACGCACAGCCCCACTACGCCGAGGACGATCCACAGGGCTTTCCGGGTTTCGGTCTGCTGGTCGGTCATCAGGCTCTCGCTCGTGCTCCTGCTCGAACTCGCCGCCCCACCTCGAGCGGCAACTGGCCGCCGCGCCCCTCATCCCTGCCCTCTCCCGGCGGGAGAGGGAGTCGCGCGCGCTGACCTCAGCGGGCGCGGACGTCGAGGCAGACCATGCGCGTCATGTCGCGGACGATGAGGCGGCCTTCGACGAGGGTCATGGGGCCCCAGGCGTCGTGGCCGTCGAGTATCCTGGCGTCGGCCAGCTTGCGGTAGCCTCCGGGCGTGGCCTCGGCCAGCACCATCCGCGCGTCGTCGTCCATCACGAAGATCAGGCCGTTGGCGATGAGATAGGGCCCTAGGCCGAACTTGTCTGGCCCGCTGTCCCACAGCGGGTTTCCCTCGAGGTCGGCGCACGCCAGCCGCCCGTCGCTGCGGACGGCGTAGAGATGCCCCTCGTAGAGGATCGGCGTGTGCTGCTCGGAGTCGAAGACCTTGGGCGGGAGCCGCTTCACGACCTCGACGCCGACGCCGTCGCCCTGCGCCTTGAGCTGGAGGATGAGGCTGCCCGCGTTGTAGCCGCCCGTCAGGAACAGCCGGTCCCCGGGCAGCGGCACGGGCGAGGGGATGGTGGCGATGCTGATCCGCCACTCGGGCGTCCTCCACAGCAGCCGCCCGTCGTCGGCCGACACGCCGACCACCCCGCGATGGGCGCAGTAGACGTACATCCGCCTGCCCGCGAGCGTCACGGGCACGATCGACGAGTGGGTCATCCGCCACTCATCGGGGTTCGGCGTCTTCCAGAGGATCTTGCCCGTGGCGCACTCGACAGCCATGAGCAGCGCCTCTGGGCCGCCGGGGGCGAGGATGGCCCGCTCGCCGTCGATGAGGGGGCACTGGCCGGCATACCACGGCGGCACGGTCGCCCCGTGCTCGCGCACCAGGTCGATCATCCACCGCTTCGCGCCGCTCGCGGGATCGAGGCAGGTGACGTGGCACAGCGGGCCGAGGGCGACCAGATGCTTCTCCGTGACGGCGGGCATCGTGCGGGTGATGCCGTGGTTCATCTTGATCTTCAGCGAGTAGACGAACCGCCATATCTCCGCGCCGTCGGCCAGGGAGAGGCAGCGGATGGCCTCCTGGCTCGCCTCGCGATCGTAGTCGTGGACGAAGACCCGGCCCTTCCAGACTGCGGCGGCGGCGTAGCCCTCGGCCATCTCGAGGGTCCAGAGCTTCGGCGGACCGCCCTTGGGCCACTCGCGGGCGAGGGTCGTCTCGCTGTGGACGATGTTGTCGAGCCTTGGCCCGCGGAAGCGCGGCCAGGCGCCAGGAAGGTCGGCCGGCTTGCCCTCGCCGCGGATGAGCCGGCTGGTGAGGTGGACGGGGCCTTGCGCCAGCGCGCGCTGCTCCGGCGCGCCGTCCTGGCCGGGCAGGCGCTCCTCGACGTCCACCGGCGGGCCTGCCTTGAGCCACAGGACCAGCGCGAAGGCACCAGCCAGAGCCGTCGCGGCGGGCATCAGCTTGCCGAGCAGGAACTGCATCACGATCCCGAATGCGGGCCGGGGATTCCCCAGGGCCTCAGGCCGCGCAGGGCGGTGAGGAGTGCGCGTCCCCACCGCCCTGTCCCTCTATTCTACTCATTCCGCAACGCGGATAACAGCGGGCTTCGCAGCGCCCACGCCGCGGCGAGCCACGTCCAGACCAGGCCGCTCGCCAGGACCGCTGCCAGCGTCAGCGGCAGCGACACCATCGGCATCGACGCTCCGGGCGAACGCAGGGCCGGCGCCACAGCCACCAGGGCGGCCACCACCCCGCAGCCCAGCCCCAGCACCACCAGCCCCCAGTGCTCGGCGAGCACCAGCCATCTCAGCGCCCCCTTGCGGAAGCCCACGGCCCGCAGCAGAGCCAGCTCGGCCCGGCGCTCCAGCACGTTCCGCAGCACCACCACCCCCAGCCCCGCACTGCCCAGCAGCAATCCCAGGCCGCCCAGGGCCTGGAAGATCGACAGGTAGGTGTTCTGGACGGCGTTGAGATCGGCGAGCCGCCGCGCCGTCGGCACCAGCTCCAGTCCCGCGTCCTCGAGTCCCCGCGACAGCGCCTTCGCGACCGCTTCACGCCGCCCGCGCGGCGCGTCGATCAGGAACATGCGGTAGCCCGCCTCCGACGGGAACCGCTTCTCGAAGCTGGCCTCGGAGATGAGCAGGCTGCCCTGGAGCACCGAGTTCGTGATGACGCCCACGAGATGGAGCCGGAACGGACGGCCGCGCTCATCCGTGGACGGGATGACGTCGCCTAGCTTCTTGCCGAGGCCCCACACCACCGTGGCCTCGTCGCCGATGCACGGCACGACATCCGGCCCCTCGTTGCTGCCGAGCAGCAGCCATGGGCTCTGCCCTGCCTTGCGGCGGATGACGCGCGAGAAAGCGAAGGCTTGGCGGGAAGCCAACTCCTCGGGCCGCACGCCGAGCAGGCGCGGTGCCTGAGCGCGATTGAGGTTCAGGCAGCTCGCGTCATCGCCCTCGTGGACGCGCAGGTGGACGACGCTCGCGCCAGCCAGGGCGTCGGCGTCGAGACTGTAGGCATCGCGGCCGCCGTCGGTGTTGAGGTCGCGCAGGATGGGCAGGGCCGACTGGCCGAGTAGCGCGAAGCCGCCCGTGCCAGAGTCGCGACGCTCCGCATCGGCCGCCGGGTCGCGGCGGTTGGCGCCTACCGAGACGACCAGGAAGGCGCCGCACGCCAGCAGCCCGACGACCGCGAGGCTGCGGCCGCGCCGCCGAGTCGCGTTACGCACACCCAGGCCGCCCAGCGTCAGGCGCGACGCCGCGGCACGTCCCAGCCGCCCGAGCAACGCGTGGCTCAGGCACAGGCCCCCAATGAGGAGCAGCGCCCCGGCGCCGAAGAAGGCCCCCGCCGCACGCCGATCCTGACTCGCCCCTGCCCACGCCACCAGCCCCACGGCGAGCACGATCGCCACCAGGCCCGCCCAAAGCGCCGCGCGGCCGCGGCGCCGGATGGCCGCCCGGCCCGCGCCGACGTCGCCGGCCAGCAGCTCCCGCGCCGGCCGCCGCGCCTGGCGGCGCAGCACCAGCCACATTGCGGCGAGCGCGACCAGGATGCTCGATGCGGCCCCGATCGCCAGCGTCGTCCCCTCAGCGTGGAGCATCAGGGCAGGCGTTCCCCCCACGGCGCCGCTCCAGACCGTCGCCAGCCCTCGGAGCATCACCGCCGTGTAGAGTGTCCCCAGCACCGCGCCGACGGCACCGCCGACCAGGGCCAGCGCCCCACCCTCCAGCAGCAGCAGCCGATGCGCGTCACGGGGCCGGTAGCCCACGGCCAGCAGCGTGCCCACCTCGGCGGCCCGTTGCTCTATGCCGAAGGCAAACAGCAGGCCCATCAGGAGCAGCGCGGCGACAATGAGGAAGAAGCTCAGCCCCAGGAAGAGCTGGCCGAAGTCCAGCGCCTGGTCCCCCGCCGCCAGCGCCTCCTCCCGCACTGGGCGGAAGAAGAGGCCCACCGACGCGGGATCGATCTCGTCGC
Source organism: uncultured Planctomycetota bacterium (assembly GCA_964506385.1). GTDB lineage: Bacteria > Planctomycetota > PUPC01 > DSUN01 > DSUN01 > CAZDNN01. Next base: position 1,344 of record CAZDNN010000001.1, on the reverse strand, counting down.
GGATGGCCTTGGCCAGCCTCTCCTTCGTCCCCGCATCGAGTGGGAAGCGGATGGCGGTGAGATTCCCGAAGCGGTTGCCCCACATCCGCTGCGCCGCGGCGAGGGTGACGAATGCCTTGGGCGTGCCGCGGTAGCGCTCCCAGTACGCCTCGTCCTTGTCGCGGATCCTGCCGAGGTCGATCGGGATGCCGGGCTCCCAGTCACGGCAGTTCTCGGCCTCGGCGACGCCGGGGAAGTCGGGCATCAGCGTGCGGTACGCCTCCACCCTGTCCATCGGCTCGACGCCGACGATGCGGAAGCTGGCGGTCTGCTCCTTCAACGACCGCATCGGGCCGAGCACGAAGTAGGTCATCTCGAGCGTGTCACCCGCCCTGGCCCCCAGGTCGTCGGCCAGCCACTGGTTGATGAGGACGTCGTCCTCCCCCAACTGGATGTGGCGCCGCAGTTGGAGCCCTCCTCCAGCGACGATGGAATACGGGGTCGTGCGGTCCCCGACGCGCAGCTCGTTGACGAAGTACGCCAGGACACCCTCCGCATGGGCCACCCGCATCGCCGCTTCCGCCACCGGCGGATCGATGAACACGCGCTCCGACCTCAACTCGAAGGCGGCGGTGGGCGGCAGGGCATGCAACTGCCGCTCCATCGGTGTCAACTCGGGGAGCCTCACCTGTCGGAGCTCCAGCCCGGCATCGGCCAGTTGCCAGCGGAGCGCGCCCCGCAGGTGCTCCATCTTCACGGCCTTGCCCACGAGCAGCAGGTTCGCTCGGCCCGGTAGCCCCACTCGCTCCTGGAGCCAGCCCAGTGGCACGAAGGCGTTGTAGGGGGGAATCTGGCTCGCACGCAGGCTGAAGCGGCCGAACTGTTCGTCCGAGGCCACGCCCTTGACGGTCAGGCGGAAGGCAACCGCCGTGTCGGCGTCGCTCGACAGCGGCGCGTCGCGCGGCAGGAGGCTCGGCTTCGCCACCCGCAGGAGCACTGCGTCCCCCACCCCGACGCCCAGATGGCCCGCCAGGCGCTCGTTGAGCACCACCTGCTCTTCCTCGCCCCCGGCCAGCAGGTCCTCCGTGCCACCCAGCTCCCAGAAGCCGGCCGTCACGCCGAGCACGTGCACCTGGTTGGCGCGGGCCTCCCCATCGCCTCGCACGGCGACTCCGCGGAGTTGCAGGGCTGCCGCCGCGGGGGCGGACAGTTGCCGCGCCACCTCTTCGCCGAGCCGCGCGCGGAAGAACCGATCCTCCGACGCAATGGCGGCGTGGACGCGGCCCAGCCGCATGAGGGCGAAAGTCCGGAGGCTGTGGCGCACCGAGTCGCCGACGACGAGCGCGCCCACGAGCACGGCGGTGG